>JAFGIE010000232.1 GCA_016929775.1 Anaerolineae bacterium | reverse complement strand
TTCCTCTGTGGTCATTTTCCCCTCGGTAACATTATCTTTTGAGGGAATGATACCACTTCGGTAACATTTTAGCTGAGGGAATGCGTGCTCTCGCCCAGAGGCGCGATCTGGGGTATAATGGAGCGACGCGCGATCCATCCTGGACCCAACCGGAGGGCCATCCTTGGAGATCGGAACCATTCAACAGGTCGACATTGACGAGACCATGCGCAACGCGTACCTGGACTATGCGATGAGCGTCATCGTCGCGCGCGCCCTGCCCGACGCGCGCGATGGGCTCAAGCCCGTACACCGTCGCATCCTGTACGCCATGCACGACATGGGCCTGCGTCACAGCACCCCCCACAGAAAGAGCGCGCGCATCGTGGGTGAGGTGCTGGGCAAGTACCACCCCCACGGAGACACGGCAGTCTATGACGCCATGGCGCGCATGGCGCAGGACTTTTCGATGCGCTATCCGCTGATCGACGGGCAGGGCAACTTTGGCTCCGTCGACGGTGACTCGCCCGCCGCTATGCGCTACACCGAGGCGCGCATGGCGCGCATCGCCGAAGAGATGATGGTCGACATCGACAAGGACACGGTCGAGCTCGTCGACAACTTTGACGGTTCGCTCCGCGAGCCCGTTGTGCTCACCGCGCGCCTGCCCAACCTGCTCCTCAACGGCACCTCGGGGATCGCCGTCGGCATGGCGACCAACATCGCCCCACACAACCTGGGGGAGCTGTGCGATGCCATCGCCTACCTGATCGACCACTATGCGGAGCGCGAAGAGGTCACCGCGGAAGACCTGATGGCCTTTGTGCAAGGACCCGACTTTCCGACCGGAGGCCTGATCGTGGGCAGCGACGGGATCGTCAACGCCTACGCCACCGGCAAGGGACGGATCACGATGCGCGCCGTGACGCACGTCGAGGACATGCGCGGCAACCGGAACCGGATCGTGATCACCGAGCTGCCCTACCAAGTGAACAAGTCCACGCTGATCGAGCGGATCGCGACCCTGGTGCGCGAGGAACGGATCGAGGAGATCACCGATCTGCGCGACGAGTCGGATCGCCGCGGCATGAGCATCGTGCTCGAGCTCAAGCGCGGCGCAGAGCCGAGCAAGGTCCTCGATCAGCTCTTCAAGTACACCCAGCTCCAGCAGACCTTTGGCTACAACTGCCTCGCTCTGGTCGACGGCGCCCCGCGCACCTTGTCGCTCAAGCAGGCGCTGTTGATCTATGTCGAGCATCGCCGGGACGTGATCGTCCGCCGCTCGCACCACGACCTGGCGCGCGCACGCGCCCGGGCCCACATCCTGGAGGGCCTGCGCACCGCGCTCGATCACCTCGACGCCGTGATCGCCGCCATCCGCGACAGCCCGGACGCCGAGCGCGCGCGCACCAACCTCATGGAACGCTTTGAGCTCAGCGAGGAGCAGGCGAACGCGATCCTCGACATGCAGTTGCGCCGCCTCGCGGCGTTGGAACGGCAAAAGATCGAGGACGAGTACACAGACGTGATCCAGCGCATCGCCTACCTGGAAGACCTGCTCGCCAATCCGCGCAAGATCCTGTACCTGATCCACGAGGACGTGATCGAGCTCAAGCGCCGCTATGGCGACATCCGTCGCACCCACCTCGTTTCCGACACGGGGGAGGGGGTCCAAGCCGGCGATCTCGTCCCCGACGTCCAGGTGCTGATCTCGATCACCCGGCAGGGATACATCAAGCGCACCCCCGCCGTAGCCTATCACCTAGGCGGCAAGGAGCGAGCGCACAGGGCGGGCGTGCAGGGCATGGAGACGCGGGAAGAAGACTCGGTGACGCACGTCTTCCCCGCCGGCACGCTGAACAGCGCCCTGTTCTTCACCAACAAGGGCAAAGTCTACGAGGAAAAGGTCTACCAGATCCCAGAGGGCGACCGCGCCTCCCGCGGACTGCCCCTACGCAACCTGATGCGGCTCGAGGAGAACGAGCGCGTTACCGCGGCGCTCCCCGTGGCGGATTTACAGGCGCAGGCGACCCTGACCATGTTCACTGTCCAGGGAAAGGTCAAGCGCGTCCCCCTGGACGAGTTCGCCACGGTCCGCGCCAGCGGGCTGTCGGCGATCGCGCTCGACGAGGGCGACGAGTTGGGCTGGGTGCACCTCACCGACGGGAGTCGCGAGCTCCTGGTCGCCACGGCGTGCGGACGGGCGCTGCGCTTTCCCGAGTCGGACGTCAACCCGCGTGGGCGGTCCGCCGCCGGGATCGGCGGCGTCCGCCTGAGCGAGGGCGACCAGGTCGCTGGCGTGGCAGTGATCGAGCCGGGGGGACAGGTGCTCACGGTCAGCCAGAACGGCTTTGCCAAGCGCACCGACGCTTCCGAGTTTCCGGTCCAGGGGCGCAACACGGGCGGCGTCATCGCGCTGCACAGCCGCTACCAGGACGTCACCGGACCACTGGTCGCCGCGCTAGTCGTCCAGCCTGGCGACGAGGTGACCTTGATCACATCCGATGGCATGGTCTTGCACACCGATGCAGAGACGATCCCCGAATCGGGACGCGCCACCCGCGGGCAGATCGTGATGGACATTTACAAGGGCGACCGCCTCAGCGCCGTCGCGCGCATCAGCGCCGACGTCCAAGCGCAGGGCGGAGACTGAACACACCGTAGGAGCGCCGGACACGATGCAGTTCTACTATGTCCGTCACGGACAGTCGACCAACAACTCCCTCTACTCCCAGATCCGGTCGAATGAGGGGCGTTCAGAGGACCCCGAGCTGACGCCCAACGGCGTGCGCCAGGCCGAACACCTAGCCCGCTATCTCAGCCAACCGCCGCCGCCGGTCGAGACCGCCCCTGAGGACCGGCAGAACGCGAATGGGTTTGCGCTGACACACATCTATACCAGCCTCATGGTGCGCGCCGTGGCGACAGCGCACCATGTCGCCGAGGTCCTGGACCTGCCTCTCCTGGGCTGGGAGGACCTGCACGAGGAGTGGGGCATCTACCTCCAAGATGAAGCCACTGGCGAGCTGGTCGGGCTACCGGGCAAGGATCGCGCCTATTTCCGCCAACACTACCCGCGCCTGGTCGTGCCGGACAGCGTCCGCGCCGGTGGGTGGTGGAACCGTCCCCCCGAACCGCCATCCATCCGCCCAGCGCGCGCCCGGCGCATCGTGCGCGACCTGCTGGCGCGCCACGGGGACACCGACGACCGGGTCGCCGTCGTCAGCCACGGCGGCACCTACCAGCACGTGATGGCTACGCTGCTCGACATGCCGCTCGAGGAGGAGCGCGGGCTGCCAGCTGGCGTTCGTTTCTCGCTCAACAACGCCGCCATTACGCGCATTGACTTTGACGATGTCACGCGCATGGTGTACTGCAACCGCGTCGACCACTTGCCCAGAGAGCTGATCACCTGATCCGCTCGGGCCACACCCTGAGGCGCCCGTATGAGATGCCCGGTCTGTGCACACGACAACCTGCCGAATGCGCGCTTTTGCACCTACTGCGGCGCCGAGCTGGAGCCCGAGCCCGCCGCGCTCCGTCCGGGGCAAATCGTCGACGGCGGCAGCTACCGCATCATCCGTCCCCTGGGCAAGGGCGGCATGGGCGCCGTCTACTTGGCAGCCAACACCAAAGCCTTTGACCGCCAGTGCGTGGTCAAAGAGGTGATCGAGTACTATGATCCGACCGACCCGCAGGAGCGTGACAAAGCCATGCGGCGCTTTGAGGAAGAAGCGCGCACTCTCGCCGCGCTCAAGCACCCGGGCATCCCCGACATCTATGCCTACTTTACCGAGGGCGGGCGCAACTACCTGGTCATGGAGTACATCCAGGGCGCCGACCTCTCGGAGGGCTTGACCCGGCACGAGGACGGCAAGCTCGTTGCCGGGCAGCCGCGCCCCCTGGAAGACGTGATCGCCTACGGGATCGAGATCAGCAGCGTGCTCGACTATCTCTCCCGGCAGCAGCCGCCCGTCACCCACAACGACATCAAGCCCGCCAACATCATCCTCGACGAGGAGAGCGACCGCACGGTGCTGGTCGACTTTGGCACTGCCAAGACGCGCTACACGCAGCAGGCGCCGGGCCATCCCGGTCGCCAACACTCGAGCGTCTACGGAACTGTCGGCTATGCCGCGCCCGAGTTGTACGAGGGCAGGGCTGAGCCTCGCTCTGACGTCTACGCGCTGGCGGCGACGCTCTATCACCTCCTGACCGACGAGGATCCGCGCGATCACCCCTTCCAGTTCCCGCAGCTCGACGCGCTGCCTGAACCGGTGCGCCGCGTGCTCCGCCAGGCGCTGGACAACGATGTCGAGCAGCGCCCGTATGCGCTCGAGTTCGGCCAACGCCTCTCCGAGGCGCTGCAGGCCCTGCATCCGCCCCCTACCAGTGCCGCGCTCCCCCAACCGATCACGTTTCCCAACGGGACGCAGGCAGTCTCGCGCGCCGAGCTCGCCGCCCTGTGCGTCAAGCACTGGGACTATGCGACCGCCATCCTCTACGACGGCAGCATCGCCCACTGGCTGCGCGATGCGCTCCACGACCCCGTCGCAGCGCGCGCGGCAGAGCAAGCCGTTCTGACCTACCAGGACCGCAGCGCAGGGCTGGAGTACCTGATCCGTGTGCTCGACCCGCAGGCGATGCCGGCGCCACAGCTGGACCTGATCACCCGCGCGCTGCACTACCAGGACGTGGTCGTGCGCGACGATGCCCAATCGATCGAGATCGCCAACACCGGCGGAGGAGTGCTCCACGGCGCCGTGCGCGCCTCGGCGCCCTGGATCGAGGTCCCGAGCAGCGTGCGCTGCCCGCCTGGGCAGAGACAGTCGCTGCCCGTGGTGGTGGACACGTCCCAGTTGGCGCCTGGCAAGAGCTATCGCGCCCAGATCGAGATCGAAGTGCCCGGCGCCGGATCGTCGGCGGTGCCGGTCGAGGTATGCCTTTCGCGACCCTCGATCGTGCTCTCGACCGATCGCGTCGACCTCGGCGCCGTGTTGCCCCAAGCGTATCACACCGAGCGGCGCACCTTCGAGGTACAGAACCGCGGGCTGGGGCGCGCGGACTGCCAGATCGAGGGACAGCCGCGCTGGCTGGTCCTCGACCCACAGCGCTTTTCCTGCGCGCCTGGCGCCGCACAGACGGTCGCGCTGCGCGGGATCGTCAAGGACCTGCCGGTTGGCTCTGAGCACCACGCCACGCTCCGCGTCAACGTCGAGGGCGCGCGCGCTCAAGAGGTCCAGGTCAGCCTACGGACAGGCGCGCCTGCGCGAGGAGGCAACCGCCTCGTTGCCGCGCTTGCCATTGTCTCCGCCAGCCTGGTGCTGCTCGGAGCGATCGCGTGGTTCGTCCTCCAGATCCTGCCGTTGCTGCTCGCCCCCTAGCACATGGGCCACAGACCCGCATCCGCATGCTTGACATCGTGCACCGGGTCGCATACAATATCGACGCCACCTGCTGAGCGGCGCGTGAGGGGGGGATCGCTGCCTCCCCTATGCCCGCACCGGTGGAGAGGAGAGTGAGCGATGAAAGGACGCGACGTGCGCCGGATCGCGCTGGTCGTGGTGATGGCTGCCGTGGTCTTTGTCTTGACCCGGTGGGGGAGCGTGCCCAATCCGGTGGGCGGCTACATGCACCTCGGCGACGTGGGCGCAACCTTTGCTGCGCTCTCCTTTGGCCCGTGGCTGGGCTTTCTGATCGCCGGCGGCGGCATGGCGCTCGCCGATCTGACCAGCCCCTATGCCTCCTTCGCCGCAGGGACGCTGGTCATCCACGGGGTGCAGGCAGTCGTCATCGCCCTGATTGGCCGGAGGCGCAAGACGTGGCTGATGCTCGTCGGTGCGGTCGCCGGTGGGCTGGTGGTCGTGGGCGGCTATGTCCTCTACGAGTGGCTGATCCTGCGCTGGACACTGGCCCGTGCGTTGGGCGAAATCCCGTTCAATGCCGTGCAGGTCTCGCTCGGTCTGCTCGGCGTACCGCTCTATCTTCTCGTCATCCGCGCCTATCCTCCCCTTCTGCGTTGGATAGAGCCATAGCGTCGCCGGGCTGCCGGATGGACGCAGCGCACGGCGCCGATCCCTCGTGCGAAGAGGAGAAGGCAGATCCGCCCGTCGCCATCCGGATCGCCCGGCTCTCGGTGAGCTATCCCTCTCCTCACCCCGGCGGCGACCCTGTGCCCGGACTGTGTGGCGTGGACCTCGAGGTCGTGGACGGCGCCACGGTCGCCCTCATGGGCCCAGTGGGCGCGGGCAAGAGCACGCTCTGCCTGGCGCTGAACGGCGCGATCCCGCAAGCGGTAGACTGCACATACCAGGGTCAGGTCATCGTCGGCGGGCTCGACGCACAAGCCACGCCGATGGCCCAGCTTGCGCTCCAGATCGGCCTGGTCTTTGAGAACGCAGAGGACCAGCTCTTCAGCGCCACGGTGATGGACGAGGTCGCATTCGGGCTCGAGTCGATGGGCCTTGCCCCGCACGAGATCGAGCGGCGCGCCGCCGAGGCGCTGCACCTGGTTGACCTCACCGGGTACGAGGAGCGCTCCCCCCGCACGTTGTCGGGAGGACAGCAGAAGCGGCTCGCCCTTGCCAGCGTACTGGCGATGCGCCCGCGTGTGCTCGTGCTCGACGAGCCCACGGCGGGCCTCGACGCACGCGGCAGGAACGAGGTGCTGTCGGCGATCGAGCGCCTCCGCGCGGACGACGATCGGGAGACGACGGTGATCATGGCGACGCAGGACGCAGAGGCTGCGGCGCGGTTTGCCGATCGGATTGTCGTCCTCAACGACGGCGAGATTGCCCTGGACGGGAGCCCGACCGAGGTCTTTGGCCAAGTCGAGCGGCTCGCGACGTGGGGACTCGCAGTCCCGCAACTGGCGCGCGTGGCGCACCGCTTTCACCTGCCGATCGCGTTTGCGCCACACGAGGCTGCCCGCCTGTGGACGAGCGCGATCGCGCAACCAGCCGCGGGTGTGGCGCCCCCACGCACCACGCCGCCGGCGGAGCCGCTGGCCACGCTGCGCGACGTGTACTATACGTACACCGACGCCGAACCGGCGTTGCACGGCGTCTCGCTCGACATCTACCACGGCGAGTGGCTCGCCGTGATCGGGATCAACGGCTCGGGCAAGACCACGCTGCTCAAGCACCTCAACGGGCTGCTCCGTCCCACCAGCGGCGCGGTGCGCATCGAGGGGCGCGAGACGCACGGGCAGCAGGTGGGCGAGCTGGCGCACACTGTCAGCTACCTGCCACAGAACCCGGACGACTCGATCTTTTGCGCCACCGTGCGCGAGGAGGTGGGCTATGGCCCGCGCCAGATCGGCTTGCGCGGGACGGCGCTCTCGGCGCGGGTGGACGAGAGCCTCGCCCTCATGCATCTCCTTCCCTTCGCCGACCACCCCCCTGCGGTGCTCGGCTATGGGCTGCGACGCCAGGTCGCGCTGGCGAGCGTGCTGTCCATGCACGCCCGACTGCTCGCGCTCGACGAGCCCACCGTGGGCCTGGACCAACGCGTGATCGCGCGCTCGATGGAGGCGGTCGCCGCTCAACACCGGCGCGGCACGACGATCGTCATGATCACCCACGATCTAGAGCTCGTCGCGCGCTACGCCGAGCGGGTCGTGGTGCTCAGCGAGGGACGGATCCGCGCACAGGGAGCGCCGCAGACCGTGCTCGCCGACGTCGCGCTATTGGACAGCGTGGGCCTCGAGCCGCTGCCCCTGACGGCACTGGCGCATGCCCTGGACTGGTCTGCCCCCCTTCCAGTCGACCTGCGGGGCTGGGAGGAAAAGTGAGCGAGCTGCTGTTCGTGCGGGGCGAGGGCCTGCTCTACCGGCTCGACGCGCGCGTCAAGCTGTTCGCCGCGCTGGCGTTCTCGCTCTATATGGCCTTCGAACAAGATCCGGCGCCGCTGCTGGCTGCGCTGGGGTTCCTGCTGCTCCTCGGCGCTCTCTCGCGTCCCACGTGGCGGCGCCAGCTCGCACTGTGGCGCGCCTTGGTCCCCCTCCTCGCGACTGTGTTCCTCGTAGGGTGCCTGCGCTGGAGACCTGAGGCGCCGCTCGTAGCAGTTGGCCCGATCGGCACCACGCTCGACGCCCTGTGGCAGGCTGTGGGCATGGCGGTGCGCTTTGCCGGGATCAGCCTGGCGATCTCGCTCGCCATGTGGACGACCGACCCGGCGGATGCGATCGCCGGGCTCACCCGCCTGGGCATCCCGTTCGTCCTCGGCTTCCCGATGATCATGGTCCTGCAGTACGCCGTCACCTTTGGGCAGCGCTTCCGGCGGATCCTGCAGGCACAGCAGAGCCGCGGGCTCACGTTTTCCAGGCGCAACCCGATCCAAGTCGCGCGCGCCTACATCCCGGTGCTCGTGCCCCTGCTGATCGCCGCACTGCGCTCTGCGGACACGCTCACCTTGGCCCTGCTTTCGCGCGGGTTCGGCGCGCCGGGCAAGCGCTCCAGCCGCCGCGTGCCGCACATGCAGCCCCACGACTGGGCCTGTGCCCTGCTGTGCGCCGCCGTCGTCGCCACGTTGGCCCTGGTTTGACAGAAGCCCCCGCCCATGCTATAAGAGGTGAGCGCGCGCCGGCATGGCCTGGCGCGCGTCGCCAATCTCCGTCGGGATTGGCGGATGCGCAGCACACGGAATGAGGAGGAGCAGCATGTCTGACACCACACCCCGGGGAAGCGTGGGCATCTTGGTCGGCGGCGGGCCCGCCCCCGGGTTGAACGGCGTGATCCACGCCGTCACCATCACGGCGATCGTCAATGGCTTGCAGGTCTATGGCATCATGGAGGGGTTCAAGTACCTGGCGGCAGGCGAGCCGCAGTTCGTCCCGCTGACCATCCCCGACGTGAGCCGCATTCACCTCAAGGGTGGCACGATCCTCAAGACCTCGCGCGCCAACCCAACCGGCTCTGTGGAGGCGCTGCGCAACGTGGTCGAGGCGCTGCGCGATGCCGGCATCACCTATCTGGTCACCACGGGCGGCGACGATACCGCGTTTTCGGCCTACAAGGTGAGCCAGTTCGCCAAGACGGAAATGAGCTACGACCTGCGCTCGGTACACGTGCCCAAGACGATCGACAACGACCTGCCCCTGCCCGAAGGCATCCCGACCTTTGGCTATGAGACGGCGCGCCACGAAGGCACCCAGATCGTCAAGCGCATCATGGAAGACGCACTGAGCACCGTGCGCTGGTACGTGATCGTCGCCATGGGCCGCAAGGCGGGCCACCTGGCGCTTGGCATCGGCAAGAGCGCCGGGGCGACGCTGACCTTGATCCCCGAAGAGTGGGGCGGAAAAAAGGCCCGCCTGCAGCACGTCGCCGACCTGATCGCCGCCTCGGTGATCAAGCGCCTGGCGAACGGACAGGGCTACGGGGTAGCCCTCGTCGCCGAGGGTGTCATGGAGATCATTGACCACGCGGACCTGTCGTTCATGGAGAACATCGAGCGCGACGAGCACGGGCACCCACGACTTGCCGAGATCAACTCGGCGGCGATCATCAAGCGCGCGACCCGCGACGTCCTAGAGAAGGTCGGGGTCAAGATGACGATCGTCGACAAGGAGGTTGGCTACGAGCTGCGCTGCGCCGATCCATGCGCTTTCGACATCGACTATACGCGCACGCTGGGCCAGGCGGCGGTCGAGTTCCTGCTCAAAGGCCGCACCGACGCCATGATCACGATCCAGGACAACGAGGTCATGCCCATCGCCTACACCAAGATGATGGATTCCAAGTCAGGTCGCACCGGGGTGCGGCTGGTCAACACCGACTCGCTCACCTTCCACTCCGCGCGCAAGCTGATGGTGCGCCTGGAGCGCCAGGACCTCGAAGATGCGTCCAAGGTCGCCCAGATGGCAGCGTGCACCAAGCTCTCGCCCGAGGAATTCGTGCGACGTTTCGGCTACCTGGTCGGCATGGCGCCCTGCCCCTACTCGGCCTAGCCTGGGGCGCGCACGAGTTGGGGTTGCATCCAGACCCCAGATGATCTATAATCGTGCCACTGGATCGCACGGGGCGCACTGGCGCCGGAGCACGTCCTCGTGCCCGCGCCACCGCGTACTGACCAATGAGAGAGCAACATGAACGCTGAACCGACATCGCTAGAGACGCGCGTCGAGCACAAGATCGCTGAGGTGCTGGCGGAACCGATCGCCGTCCCGCCAGTGACTGCTGTCCCCAGCGCGGCCCAAATCGCGTCCATGATCGACCATACCCTGCTCAAGGCGGACGCCACCGAGGCACAGGTCACGCAGCTGTGCCAGGAGGCGCGCGCCTATGGCTTTGGCGCCGTGTGCGTCAACGCCGCCTACGTCGGCCTGTGCCGCGAACTGCTCGCGGATACCGAGGTCGAGATCGCCGCTGTAGCTGGGTTCCCCCTCGGCGCCACGCTGCCCGAGGTGAAGACCTACGAGGCGCAGCGTGCCATCGCCGCCGGCGCGACCGAGATCGACATGGTGCTCGCGATCGGTGCGCTCAAGGACCGGCGCTACGGGGCTGTCCTGCGCGACGTCGAGACGGTTGCCCAGGCGTGCCACGCCCTGGGCGCCGTGCTCAAGGTGATCATCGAAGCCGCCATGCTGACCGACGAGGAAAAGGTTGCCGCCTGCGTCCTCTCACAGCTGGCGGGGGCCGACTTTTGCAAGACCTCGACCGGGTTCGGGCCCGGCGGCGCCACGCTGGAGGACGTCGCCCTGATGCGGCGCACCATTGGGCCTGAGCTGGGACTCAAGGCTGCGGGCGGTATCCGCACCTACGCCGACGCGATCGCCATGATCGCCGCCGGCGCGACCCGCATCGGCGCCAGCGCCGGGGTGACGATCGTCGAAGGCGCCCGTGCAAAGGAACACGCATGATCGCCGACCCGCCGCTCTGCCCGAACTGCCACTTGGGCCGGCTCAAGACGCTCAAGGTGACCCACGCGCAAGCCATCAACGGGCGCCTGATCGTGATCTCGAACGTCCCGGCAACGGTCTGTGACATCTGCGGCGAGCGCACCCTAGACGGCGACGTCCTGTACCGCCTCTCGGGCCTGCTCACGCCGGACAGACGCCGTCTATCCCATCCTACGCGGCGCCCCTGAGCGACCGCGACCGACAGCAGACCCGCTCCCCAGGTTCGTGCACCCAGGGAGCGGGTCTGCCCTTGTGACCGGACCGATATGCCGGGATCAGATCAGGCGCGGCTGGCGCCACCGCTCGTGCACAGCAGCCGCGATCTTGCGATCGACCACCGGTAGGGCATAGTCATCCAGCTCCTCCAGCGTCACCCAACGCCAGTCCCTGACGCCGAGCGCCTTGGGGGGACCCGCGGAGCGGTAGCGACAGTCGAACGCATAGACCGTGACCCGAAAGTGCGTGAAGGCGTGGCGGACGACCGTGATCTTGGTGCCGACCGTGACCTCGATGTCGAGCTCTTCGCGCAGTTCGCGCTGCAGGCACTCGGGCAGGGTCTCGCCCGGCTCCTGCTTGCCCCCCGGAAACTCCCACAGCCCGCCCAGCAAGCCGTCCAGCGGGCGTTGCGCGATCAGCAGGCGCTCGTCCTGCCAGATCACGCCCGCCGCCACGCTATAGTGCGGCGTGGGGGTGCGGCGTCGACGCAGCGGGTATCCCTCCGGATCGCCGCGTGCCAGCGCCTCGCAGACTGGGTTGAGCGGGCAAAGCCCACAGTGCGGTGCGCGCGGCGTGCAGACCATCGCGCCCAGGTCCATCAGGGCCTCGTTGAACCGCCCCGCCCGCCCGGATGGGACCATCGCCTCAGCCAGCGCCCACAGCCGCTGTCGTGTCGCCGCCTCGCGCGGGTGATCGTCGATCGCGTACAGCCGCGACAGCACGCGGCGCACATTCCCATCCAGCACAGCTGCGTCCTGGTCAAACGCCAGGGACAGGATCGCGCCCACGGTGTAGGGTCCGATGCCGGGCAGCGCGAGCAGGGCGTCGCGGGTGTCGGGCAGCCGTCCCCCATGCTCTTCGACCACGATCTGGGCAGCCCGATGCAGGTTTCGCCCCCGGGCATAGTACCCCAGGCCTTCCCACGCCTTGAGGACGTCGCCCAGGTCGGCTTGGGCCAACGCCGCGATCGTCGGGAACTGCTTCATCCAGCGCAGGTAGTAGGGGATCACCGTCTCCACGCGCGTCTGCTGGAGCATGATCTCGGATACCCACACCCGGTATGGATCGCGCACCTGGCGCCAGGGCAGATCGCGCAGCGCGTCGTCGGCCCATGCCAGGAGCCGTGACTGAATGTCGGTGATGCGCGCCTGAGAGATCTCTTCCATCGTCCGCCCACCTCCACCCTCAGTATAGCACGAAACCCGGACCCGACAAGCGCAGGCAGGCGATCCCCCACTTGCCGCGCCGCGCGGTTGTGGCTATAATGGGACGCGTGGGCGGCACGCGCCGCCCGACGCCGACCACACACCCAACAGGAGAGACCCGTGATCGACCGCCAGCGCCTGCTCGACACCTTTCTCGATCTCGTCCGCATCGATAGCCCGTCCGGTCACGAGGCGGCGATCGCCGCCGTCCTGGTCGACCGGCTGCGCCAGCTCGACATGCACGTCATCACCGACGCCGCCGGCAACGTCCTCGCGCGCTGGGAAGGCGAGGGCGAGCCGGTGTTGTTGAGCGCCCACATGGACACCGTAGCCCCCGGGATCGGCATCCAGCCCGTGGTCGTGGACGGCGTCGTGCGTAGCGATGGCACCACGATCCTTGGCGGCGACGACAAGTCCGGCGTCGCCGTGATCCTCGAAGTGCTGACCGCCATCCACGCGCGCGGAATGCGTGTCCCCGTCGAGGTCGTCCTGACCGTGCGCGAGGAAACCGGGCTGGAGGGAGCAAAGGCAGTGGACACGCGCTGGCTGCGCGCCCGCCACGGGCTCGTCCTCGACGCAGGCGGCGCGCTGCACAGTCTTGTCTCCGGCGCGCCCAGTTCCGACAAGTTCGACGCCACCGTCCACGGACGGGCAGCTCACGCGGGCAGTCACCCCGAAGAGGGCGTCAATGCGATCCGCGTCGCTGCGGAGGCCATTGCCAGCATGCCGCTCGGACGCATCGACGACGAGACCACGTCCAACATCGGCATCATCCGCGGCGGAGAGGCGGTCAACGTGGTCCCGGACCGGGTCGATCTACGCGGCGAAGCGCGCAGCCACGACACGACCAAGCTGGACCGGCAGATCGACGCCATGCGGCGTGCGTTGCAGGATGCCGTGGACCGGCACCCCGGCGCGCGCCTCGAGCTGGACATCCGGCGTTCGTATCAGGGGTACCAGATCTCGCCCGCGCTCCCGATCGTGCGCCGCATCGCCGCCGCGCTGGAAGAGATGGGCGAGCCCGCGGTCGAGTACCATCTCACCGGTGGGGGCAGCGACGCCAACATCTTTCACGCGCACGGCATCGCCGCCATTCCGGTCAGCACCGGCATGCAGTCCGTACACACGAACCAGGAGCAGATCGCGGCCGCCGACATGGTGCGCTGCGCCGAGCTCGTGGCGCGCGTGCTGGGCGCCTCGGCGCCGAGCGCATAGCAGGCACCGGAAGAGATAGCCGTGCGACGCGCGTTCTCTGTTGCCTGGTTCGCGGTACGCGCCGTATACGACGAGGTGTTCGTCCTCGCCGGCATGGGACTGATCTGGTTCGTGGTGGCGATCGCCGTACCCTACGGCTTGACCTGGCTCGCCCGCCTCACGGGAAGCTGGGCGCTCTTTGTCTTTGCCCTCCTGCTCTCGCTGATCCCGATCCCGCCGGTCACGGGCGCCCTCTACTCCGTGGCATCGCACATCGCACGGGACAAACCAATCGCGTTCAGCACCTTCTGGCGCGGGTTCGGCGAGCACTTTTGGCTCAGCTGGAAGGTCGGCGGCGTCGTCCTCCTCAGCGGCGCGATCCTGCTCTTCGACGTGCTCTTTTACCTGAACGCTGGCAGCCTGCTCTTCTCGATCGTCGGGTTCCTTGGCCTGTGGGCCCTGCTCTTCTGGGCAGCCGCCCAGATCTATCTCTTCCCCATGGCCTTTGCCTTCGAAAACCCATCCCTGCGCCGGCTCTTGCGCAACGCTGGATCGCTGGTCCTCGCCTATCCGCTCTTTGCCCTGGGGATCGCGATCGTGACCGTTCTCGCCACTGCGCTCAGCGTGCTGCTCCTCGCGGTGCTGTTTGCCACGCTCTGGATGCCGTTCGTCGCCGTGCTATGCAGTGCGGCAACGCGGTCTTCGCTGCAAGAGGTAGAGCACTACCGCCAACGCAGGGCCGAGTTGGATCAGGAACGACAGAAACGGGATGGATAGCGGAGCGCAGCGTCACCCACGCGGGGCAGGCGCGATGGGAAGCCGCACGACGAACGTGGTGCCCACGCCTGGTTCGCTCTGTACCTCGATCGTGCCGCCGTGCTGCTCGACGATGCCATAGCTGATCGATAGGCCGAGTCCCGTCCCCTCGCCGACATCTTTGGTCGTGAAGAACGGGTCAAACACGCGGTGCATGTGCTCCCGGGCGATTCCGGGGCCTGTATCCACCAAGATCGCGTGGACCTGATCCGCGTTGGCGTGGGTTGAGAGGTGCAGCGTGCCCCCATCGGGCATAGCCTGGTACGCGTTGAGGATGATGTTCAAGAACACTTGCTGCAGCTGGTTCTCGTCCCCCAGCACCGCGGGAAGCCCAGGGGCATAGTCCTTGCACACCTGGACGCTCCCCCAGTTGGCGTGATGGGGCATCAGGTCCAGCGCCGCATCGATCACCTGGTCGATCTGGATCCGGCCCAACACCGGCTTGCCCTGGCGGGCAAAGTCGAGCAGGTCCTGGACGATTTCCTTGCAGCGCAGCCCCTCGCGCTCGATCGTGCGCATCGGCACATACAGCGCATCCTCTTCCGGTAGCCGCTTGCGCAGCACCTGTGCGAAGCCAAGGATCACGCCGATCGGGTTGTTGATCTCGTGTGCGACGCCAGCTGCCAGCTGACCGATCGAAGCCAGTTTTTCGGCCTGCACCAACTGCGCTTGCGCCGCGCGCAGCTCTGCCGTGCGCTCTTGCACCCGCTTCTCCAGTTCGGCGTTGAAGCGCTTGACCGTTCCATACAACCGCGCGTTGTCGATCGCGATCGCCGCATAGTCCGCGAGGGCAGAGAGCAGATACACGTCGTTTTCGGTGAACGGCGTGTTCGTACGCCGGTTGTCGACCATCAGCACGCCGATCACCGTCTCGCCCAGCTTGAGGGGGACGTACGCCAGGGAGCGCACCAGGTAGTTCGTCTTGACCTTGAGCGTCTGCTCGTCGGCAGAGCTCCGATAGGGCTCGCCGGTACGGACCACCTGCCCGGCGATCGTGTCCTGCACCTTGACCCGGAACCCGCGCGCCGCCTTATCGCCCACGCCGCGCCCAGCGCGCATGTACAGATTCCCTGTCCGCCGGTCGAGCAGAAAGAGCGCGCCCTCTTCCGCGCTGGTGACGTACAGCCCCGCCTCGACGATCCGGTTCAGCAGATCGTCCAGATCCAGCAGCGACGTCACCGATTTGCTGACGCGATACAGGATGTTCAGCTCTTTGACCCGCTGCTCCAGCTGGCGGTTCACCTGGACCAACCCATCGGTCAGCTGGTCGCGCTCCCGGCGCAGGCGCACCTCGCGCAGCGCCCGGTCGATCGAGTCGATCATCTCAGCCGTGTCGTATGGCTTGATGACATAGTCGCGCGCGCCCAGGCGAAAGGCGTTCACCGCAGTCTCTTCCGAACCGTGAAACGTCATCAGGATCACCGGCAGGTCGATCTCGCGCTCCCTGAGCGCAGACAGCACCTCCAGACCGGTCATCTTGGGCATTTTCAAGTCCATGATCGCCAGATCGGGGGAGGCGGACAGCGCCAGCTCGAGCCCGCGCGCGCCGTCTCGTGCCGTGATGTACCGGTAGCCGTTCGGCTCCAGGACGTACTCGGTCAAGAACTGCAGGCTGTCGTTTCGATCGTCGACGACCAGGATCGTTTCCCCAGCCAACTCTACCCTCCCGCACGCCGCTGGGCCCCTCGGGCGGACAGCCCAACGGGTCCACAGTCACCCGCCCCGAGGCTGCGTGCCGCCACGTGACGAACGCTAGGAAAAGACGCGGATCATCCGGGGC
This sequence comes from Anaerolineae bacterium, assembly GCA_016929775.1. The sequence goes on along the minus strand of JAFGIE010000232.1, from coordinate 6,752 downwards.
TGCCCTCGGTGTCAAAGGCAGGAAGCGACAACTCGCTGCGCTCTCCCTGCTCCTGGAACGCGATATCCCAGTACGGAACCCACGCGATGCCCGATGCCTCTACATAGATGTCCGATTTGCGCGGACGCAGCTCAATCGTCTCTAGGTCATCGGCGGCGCCAGACCACTTTTCGTCGACTGCGTCCATCTCGCCTTCCATCTCGTCCAGCAGGTCTTCCAGGCGCTCCTCGAGCTCATCGATCACCTGCTCGGACTCTTCGACGTCTGCCTTGGCCTGTGACGTCATCCGCCGCCTCCGGCTCGCCATCGACAGCATCCGGCTCTGGCGCCGGCGGGTCACCAGATTCAAGAGGGACTCGCCAGCGGAGATCAGCTCCTCGCGCCTTCGCGCGTCATACTCGGTTTCATCCCGTTCCATCTCGCGGATCTCACGCCGGATCTGGGTCCGCAGCTGGTCGCCCCTGCTTTCGTAGCGCTTCTCGAGCTTGGCGAGCTCGGCGTCGCGCTCCTCGCGGATCGCGTCAAAGCAGCGCCGCTTGAACTGGCTCTCTGGCTCATCGGGGCGAGCGATCAGCTTGAGCAGGGGATGGTAGAGCAGCGAGAGAGAGACCTGGCGATACACGTACTCCTCAAAATCCCTCTCGGCCCGACGGAGGTGCTTCTGATCGCCCAAGCTCACCGGAAGCGCAGCAAAGCGTGCGCCCTGCGCCGGGTAGTCGTCCAGATCATCCACGTCTGCCGCCAGGGGCTCTGCGCCCCAATCGACGAATGGACCGTTCTCGGGAACCGCGATCAGCCTGGAGACCGTCAGCTCGGTGCGTACGTTGTGCTTGGCGCTTTCGATCAGGACCTGCGCCCGTCCATAGAGCGCTGGACGGTAGACGAGCTGCTTCTCGGTATAGATGATCATCCTTCTTCCGGCTTCTGCGCTGCGGATGGCCCATTCCAGGGAGACTTGCGCGGGCACAAAGTACTGCCGGATACCGGCGGGCAGCACAGGCGGCACTGCGGCAAGCCCCGCGGCAACGGAGGGCGTCTGCGCTGGCGAGACCGGTGGGGATGGGTGCGGCGTCTGCGCTGGCGAGGCCACCGGGGACGGGTGCGGCGTCTGCGCTGAGGCAGGCGAACGTCCCTGCATCAGGCTCCGGATCTGGGCCCGCGTCAGCGGTCCGCGCAGGTAGCTCATGGCATACCGCGTCCGGAAGAGCACAGGATGCTCCTGGTGCACGTTGTGAAGCAGAAAGGTACGCGATCCCAGGTTGGCGATCGCCTGGGCAAGAGCGGAGCGGTCCAGCGTGGTCCCAGCTTCGAGCGACGCCCCGACAAGTCCCTCCAGCAGTCGTTCACGGTCGTTCGCCGTCTGCAGCTTGCCGACGAACCACGTCCCCGCGTTGGAGAGCCCCTTGTAGTCGAGATCGACCGGGTTCTGCGTCGCCAGGACGAGGCCCAACCCTTGCGAGCGCGCCTGTTTGAGCAGCGTCAAGAGCGGGCCCTTTGTCGGGGGATTGGCGGGATAGGGCGGCATAAAGCCGTACAGCTCGTCCATGTAGAGCAGCGCCCGCAGGCTGGAGGTGCCCTCCTGCACGCGCAGCCAGGAGCGGAGCTGCTCCAGCAGCAAGGTGACAAAGAAGAACCGTTCCGCATCGCCCAGGTGAGCGAGCGTCAAGATCGCCACCTGGGGGCGCCCATCCTGGCTGCGCAGGAGCGCGTCCACAGACAGCGGATCGCCCTGCATCCACGCCGCAAAGCGCGGAGAAGCGAGCAGACCATTGAGCGCTAGCGTCAGCGCCATGCGCTCGCGCGCGGGATAGAACACCTCCAGCGGCAAGACGCCCAGCTGATCAAAGGATGGCTTTTGCACCTGCACGATCAGTTGCGCCAGATCCACGTCCCGACCCGCCCGCCACGCCTGCTCGATGATCGTCGCCAACAGGATGTGTTCGCGCCCCGTCACGGGATCGCTCTCCACGTCGACCAAGGCGAGGAGGGCGGATACCGTGCTCGAGATGCCCTCGCGCAGGCTCTCCGCATCGCGTTCCCAGGTCAGCGGAGGTACGCGCAGCGACTGCACGATGCTCACTGCCCTGCCCGCATCGCTGCCTGGGGTGTAAATCGTGAACTGCGCGCGCTGTCTCAAGCGGGCAAGGCGTGCGCCGTCGATGCCCCACCGTGCAAGCCCCGCGCGCCACTGCTCCGCGACGCTGTCGGCGTACTGCTCCAGGGACAAACCACGTCTTCGCGCCGCACCTGGATCGACCCACGGGGAAAAGTCCGCGGGGCTGAGGTCGGGAAAGGTGAGGAGCAGGTTGGCCATGTCGCCCTTGGGATCGACGACCAGCGCCGGGATCCCATCCAGCGCTGCCTCTTCGATCAACACGATCCCGAGGCCCGTCTTGCCAGACCCAGTCATGCCCACACAGACGGCGTGCGTGGTCAGGTCGCGCGCATCGTACAGAACGGGCGCGTCCTCCAGCACCTCGCCCGTCCTATCGACGCGCTTACCCAGGTAGAACACCCCAGGCTGCTCTTTGACCTCCATCGGCGCGCTCCATCGTAGGCGACCTAGGTCCACACGTACAGCGCCAGGCACGTACGACGTGGCATCGTGCCTGTCGCCTAGTCTGCATTCTACCAGAACGTCGGGCAAAAGGCAAGACCCTGGCATCGCCCCCATGAAAGAAGCCACATCCCGGGAAGGATATGGCTTCTCTTGCCCCTGGGTCCGAGTGAGCTAGACGATCTCGACGACCGCGCCCTCTGCTTCGAGCTTGGCCTTGGCATCCTCGGCAGCTTCCTTGGATACCTTTTCCAGGACCGGGCCCGGCGCGCCGTCGACGACCGCCTTGGACTCCTGGAGCCCCAGCTGCGTGAGCTGACGGACGACCTTGATCACAGGGATCTTTTTCGGGCCAACGTCCTTGAGCACCACGTCAAACTCGGTCTGCTCCTCTTCCTCTTCGACGGCGGCGGCGACGCCCGGCATTGCCATGGCGGCAACCGGAGCCGCGGCGCTCACGCCCAGCTCTTCCTCGAGCCGCTTGACCAATGCAGCCGCTTCCATCAGCGAAAGGGCCTTGATTTCCTCAACCAGTTTGTCTAGGTCTGCCATTTACAGAATCCTCCTATGTATGATCTGTATTCAACCGGTGACTATGCTGCGGCTTCGCCCTCAAGCTGCTCTACGCGCGCCTGTATGACGCTGAGCACCTGGCGGATGCCGCTGGCGATGACGCCCGCCAGCTGCGTGCCGGGGGCATTGATCGTCGCCAAGACCTGAGCGAACAGCGTCTCTTTCGTCGGCAGAGAGGACAGTGCCCGTGCCTGCTCGACTGTGAGCGTTTCCTGCTCGACGATCCCACCGACGATCGAGAACACGCGCCCTTCCATGGTCTTCCCAAAGTCCTCGACCACCTTGACGACCGGGGCGATGTCTTCGGGACAGAAGGTGACGGCGAGCGGACCTTGAATCGTGTCCGGCACGACCATGTCCGTCTCGCGCAGGGCGCGCCGGAACAGGGTGTTCTTGACGACGTGGTACTTGCCCCCTGCCTCGCGGATCCGGTTCCGCAGGTCGGTGACCTCGCCCACCGTCAGTCCCTGTAGCTGCACGAACACCGCGGCGTGGCTGTCCCGCAGCAGATCGACGTACTCGCTGACCAGTGCTTGCTTTTTCTCCTTGGTAATGGCCAAGTCCAACACCTCCTTGCTCTAGATCTGCCAAGAAAAACGCCCTTGCATCCGGCAGATGCAAAGGCGTCGTCATGCGACGGCAGACAGGTTTGTCCGCGCTTCTCTTTGCCTATGCTGGATGATTAAGCGCCCAGGGCGCCCCGGCAGTCTCTGGCCCGTACCTGGCGGGATCGGGATCCAGCCAAGCCGGTTATGCGGTTTTCGTACGCGTTACGCGGTCTCCATTGCGCGTGCCAGCGCCGCGTCGACCTTGATCCCCGGCCCCATGCACGACGACAACACGACTTTGCGGATATAGGTCCCCTTGGCAGAAGCGGGGCGTGCGCGCTTGACGGCGACCATGAACGCAGTCAAGTTGCCCATCAACTGCTCCGGATCAAAGCTGACCTTGCCAATGATCGCGTGCAGGTTCGAGGTCTTGTCCACCCGGAACTCGACACGACCCATTCGCGCTTCATCGATCAAGCGGCCCAACTCGTTGCCTTGGGCGATCGTACCGGTGCGCGGGCTGGGCATCAGCCCGCGCGGGCCCAGGATGCGGCCCAGGCGCCCGACGAAGCGCATCATCGGCGGCGTCGCCAACACCAGGTCAAAGTCCAGCCACCCACCCTGGATCCGCTGAGCGAGCTCCTCGCCGCCCACATAGTCTGCCCCCGCCTCTTGGGCGATCGTCGCATCTTCGCCCTCGGCAAAGACCAGGATGCGTACCGTCTTGCCAAGGCCATTGGGCATCAACACTACACCACGCACCATCTGGTCCGCGTGGCGCGGGTCCACGCCCAAGCGCATGTGCACCTCGACCGGCGCATCGAACTTGGTAATCGACGTTTCTTTGACCAGCCGGATCGCTTCCTCGGGGGTATAGTCCTTGTTGCGATCGATCTTGGCTGCTGCTTCTAGGTACTTCTTGCCGTGCTTTGGCATCTCACCCTCCTGTGGTTCGAGCGGACGCTTGGCGTCCTCCCACAACGACTCCCGTATCCGACCTGGCTACGCGCCCTCGACCTCGACGCCCATGCTCCGCGCTGTGCCGATGATCTGGCGTTCCGCGCCCTCGATGTCGATCGCGTTGAGGTCCTTCATCTTGATCTCGGCGATCTCGCGCAACTGCTGGCGCGTGATCTTGCCCACCATGACGCGGTTGGGCTCAGCCGACCCCTTGTTCACGCCGACCGCCTTGCGCAGCAGGTCTGCGACCGGCGGCGTCTTGGTGACGAACGTGAACGTCCCATCCGCAAAGATCGTCAAGTCGACCGGGATGATGCTCCCTACCTGCCCCGCGGTGCGCGCATTGTACTCTTTGCAAAAGGCCATGATGTTGATCCCGTGCGGCCCCAACGCCGGTCCCACAGGAGGCGCCGGCGTGGCCTTGCCCGCCGGGAGCTGCAGCTTGACAACCGCTCTAACCTTCTTCACGATCTGTTCCTCCCAAAAGGATGCGGGCCCTGGCTAGACCTTTTCGACCTGGAGAAAGTCCAGCTCGACCGGCGTCTCGCGCCCAAAGAACGAGACCATCACCCGGACCTTGCCCTTTTCCATGTTGATATCGTCCACCGTCCCGATAAAGTCCGCAAAGGGACCTTGGATGATGCGAACCTTCTGTCCCTGCTTAAAGGTCACCTTGACCGTAGGCGCCTCCGCCTCCATGCGCTGGATGATGCGCTGCACCTCTTCTTCGCGCAGGGGCGTGGGGTTGTTGCCCATGCCCACGAACCCGGTCACCCCGGGCGTGTTGCGGACCACGTACCAGGAATCATCCGTCAGGATCATCTCGACGAGGATGTAGCCCGGAAAAACGCGCCGCTGATAGGTCCGCCGCTTGCCCTCGCGTACCTCGATCTCTTCCTCGGTCGGCACGATGACGTGGAAGATATAGTTCTCCATCTCCATGCTGGAGATGCGCTGCTCGAGATTGCGCTTGACCTTGTTCTCGTACCCCGAGTAGCAGTGAACGACGTACCACTCGGCTTGGCCTACGGCAGCGCCCGCCTCGGCAACCAATTCGCCATCTGTCTCGTCGCCTGCAGACGGCGCTGCGCCGGCAGCGCCTTGCTCGTCGGCGACCGCCTCCTCGGCGACCGCCTCCTCAGCAACCACCTCCTCAGCAACCATCTCCTCGGCGATTGCCTCGTCTGCGGCATACTCGTTCGCGGCGAACGCCTCGTCACCCTCTTCAGTTGGCGTCTCGACGAACGCATCTTCTACCATGATCGCTGTGCCTTCCGTTCTGCCTCTAGCCCGCGAGATCGATGAGGAAAGAGAACAGCAGGGAAGAGAGCCAGTCAACGACGCCCAGAAACACAGACATCCCCACCGTGACCACGAGCACGATCAGCGACAAGTTGACCGCCTCACGCCGCGTGGGCCACCGCACCTTGCGCAGCTCTGCCCACGTTTGGCGGAAATAGCGCACGATTGCGCTTTCTTTGCGCCGCCCGCTCTTGGTGCGCTGCGACTGGCGCGTTCCTTTGCCCCGACTGTCCTTTGGACTGGCTTTCGTCATCCTGTGCTCCTTGTTGGCCCACTCTATGACTCGCACAGGCCTCGGCATAGTGACCGCCAACGGATCGCCCCGTGGAGGCCTTTGCAGATTGCCCTATCGACGTACACTTGAAGACACCGCTGAACCTCGCGGTGTCTTGAGAGGCAGGCGAGGCAGGAATCGAACCCGCAGCCTACGGTTTTGGAGACCGTTGCTCTGCCAATTGAGCTACTCGCCTGCGTAAAGACCCGTTGCGTTGAACAGGTCGCTATCTATCTTGTCTCACGATGCAACGTGTGCTTCTGACAACGCGGACAGTACTTTTTCAGTTCCAGCCGGCTCGAGTGATTCTGACGGTTCTTCTCTGTCAAGTAGTTCCGTTCACGACACTCGCTGCAAGCCAAGGTGATCGCCAATCGAACGGCTCTCCTGGCCATTGCTTCCTCCTAATGTGGGACGCCGCTGGTGCAGGCTGTCCCCGGCGAATCCCTATTCGATGATCCTGGTGGCGACGCCGGCGCCCACCGTCAAGCCACCTTCGCGGATCGCAAAGTGCGACCCCGCTTCCAGTGCCACCGGC
>JAFGIE010000231.1 GCA_016929775.1 Anaerolineae bacterium | reverse complement strand
TCTGGATTGCGCGCCTGTTACCAGGAGCGCCCCGACGCCGTCCTGCTCGACGTCGTCATGCCCGAGATGGACGGGTTCGAGGTCTGCCGCCGCATCCGCGAGCTCACGGACCTGCCCATCCTGCTCTACACCGGCAAGGCGGATGACCCTGAGGACGTCGTGCGGGGCTTTGCCGCGGGGGCGGACGACTATATCACCAAGCCGTTCCGTCCCTCCGAGCTCGTCAGCCGCCTGTACGCCCGCCTGCGCAGCGCGAGCGAAGCCAAGTCGGGCACGCGCACCTATCTCAGCCCAGACGCCTCGGTCTTGCTCAATGGGGACCGGCGCGAGGTCGTGTTGGACGGCAGGCATGTCTACCTGCCCCCCAAGGAGTTCGGGCTGCTCGAGCTGCTGCTCCGGCACGCGGGCCAAGTGCTCAGCCCGAATGCGATCCTGGCGCAGGTCTGGGGCACCGAGCGCATGGGACAGACCGACCTGGTCAAGCAGTGCGTCTACCGGCTCCGGCGCAAGATCGAGCCAGACCTCAGTGCCCCGCGCTACATCCACTCGGTGCGCGGCGAGGGCTACTACTTTGAGGTGAGCGAGCCCTGAGCCAGGGGACGCCTTTCCCGGAGGGCAGCCGGGCGCGCCGAGACTCCACGCACGGGCCCAGCACGTGCGAGCGCGCGATACCGGGCCTCTCACGACCCCATGCGCCCGGCGTGGCAGGGCCGTTCGTCTGCCGCAGGGCTGCCTCCTTCCATGCTTGTCATCTCTAGGGGGTGAACGCGCGACATGACGCGCTATCGCTGGTTGTTGTGGGACGCCGATGGGACGCTGTTCGACTATGACGCCGCCGAGGAGATCGCGCTGGCGACGACCTTTGACGCGTACGGCGTCGGCTACGAGATCGCCTACAGCGACGCCTACCGGCGGATCAATAGCGCGATCTGGCGTGCTTTTGAACGGGGCGAGATCGCAGCCGAGGCGCTGCGGACCGAGCGCTTTCGCCGTCTCTTCCAGGCCCTGGGCGTCGACCTCGATCCCAACTCCTTCAGCGCGCGCTACCTGGCGCACCTCGGCGAGCGCGCCGACCTGATCGATGGGGCGGCGGACGTCGTGCGCCGCCTATATGGGCAGGTCGGCATGGCCCTGATCACGAATGGCCTGAAGGACGTGCAGCGCTCGCGCCTGCGCCGATCGTCCCTCGCCCCCTATCTGAGCGCGGTGCTGATCTCGGAAGAGGTGGGGTCGGCCAAACCGGACAGGGGGATCTTTGACGCGGCGTTCGAGGCGATGGGCCACCCGGACAAGTATGAGGTCCTGATCGTCGGCGACAGCCTGACCTCCGATATGCGGGGAGGGCTGGCGTACGGGATCGACACCTGTTGGTACAACCCGTCGGGCGCGCCGCGCGACCCACCGGTTGACGTCTGTTACGAGATCGACGATCTGGGCGTGCTCCCGGCGATCGTGTTGGGCGACTAGACAGTCGCCGGTCACGGCAGGAGAGGCGGGTCGGGCAGCGCTGGGTCGGATGTCGATCGTGCTGGGCCTGGTCACGCACGAGGGGGCGGCGCTGTTGGTGCGCGAGTCCTGTGACCTATAGCTCTGGGGGCTGCCTGGTGGACGCGTCGATCCCGGCGACCCAGTGTGTGCGACTGCCGTCCATCTCCCCGCGGGCGTGCGCCCGCGAGGAGGGGCGGGAAAGGAGAGCGGATCATGGTGCGATCTCTGATCGCGTACTGTGGTCTGGACTGTGCGGCATGTCCAGCCTACCTGGCGACACAGTCGGGCGACCTGGATCGGATGGCGGCGGTCGCCGCCGAGTGGAACAGCGAAGCGTACGAGGTCACCGTCGCGGACGTGCCCTGCGACGGCTGCGCGCAGGGCGAGGGGCGCGTGTTCAAGTGGTGCGTCGACTGCCCGATCCGGGCGTGCTGCATCGCGCGCGGCTATGCCAACTGCGCCTACTGCGACGACCTGCCCTGCGAGCACCTCGCCCAGGCGCCTCCTGGGACGACGGAGCGGCTGATCGAGATGCAGCGTGCGCTCCGGGCATAGCGCGCACGCCACGCACATCGCGATTGGGCTTTTGGCTCGCGGGGCGACATTGTCTCCTACGCCGCGCTGGCTTTGGCGCTCGTGGGCGCCGCACAGGGGATGTGGTGGGATTCCGCCAGGAGGGACAACGTGCGGATCGCAGAGATTGCCGTCGTCGTCGGATATCTCTTCGGCTCGATCCCGTTCGCCCATCTCGTTGCGCGCTGGCGCGGCATCCCAGACCTGCGCCGGGTTGGGAACGGCAACATCGGGGCGCGCAACGTGTGGCATGTCGTCGGACCGTGGTGGGGTGTCCTGGTCTTTGCCCTCGACGCAGCCAAGGGGGCGGTTCCGGTGCTTCTCTCGCGTGCGCTGGACGCCAGTCCCACCGCGATCATGCTCGCCGGGCTCGCCGCCGTCCTGGGGCACGATTACCCCCTCTACACGCGCTTCCGGGCGGGCGGCAAAGGGCTGTCCGCGACCGTCGGCGTGCTCGTGGCGTGGATGCCGCTGCCCGGACTGGTCGGGGTCGTGGTGTGGGGCGCTGCCCACGCCCTACTGCGAAACCTCGATCGCAGCACGTACGCCGCGGCGATCGCCGCCATCGCGCTGCCCTTGGCCTTTGGCCATCCGTGGTGGGCAGCGCTCTATGCCCTCGCCCTGTTCCTGCTGATCCTGGTCCGCAAGCTGCAGGACCGGGCGCGGCAGCGCCGGGTGTGGGTCTCCTCGGGCTGGGGTGGGGTCTCGCGCGACGACTGGTATGGCGCGGCAGAGGTAGGTGAAGGCCCGCGCACCGGACTGGCGCCCTAGCTGGGCGGACGGCGACGCAGTCCCGCCCCTTGCGCGGGGCGTGGGCGTAGGCGCGGTCAGACCAGCGGCTGACCCTGTGTATCCGGCGGGAGCCCCAGGCACGCAAGCGCCTGCTGCGCCAGGTCGCGGGCAAGGGCGTCGGGATCGCCTTCCTGGAGGGGCACCTGTCCGCCCGCCATCGCGCCGTGACCGCCCGCCGTGCCCCGTCCGCGCACGATCCCTTGCACCACCCGCTCGGCGTCCTTGTCGTGGGTGTTCCGCACCGAGAGGATCAGCTCGTCCCGGAATGTGCCAAGGCAGATCACCCACTCGATCCCGTCGAGGCGCAAGAGCAGGTCCGCCATCTCGGCGGCAAGGCCCGGGTAGTGCATCGCGCCCAGGTAGGACACGACGACGCGATCGTAGACCTGGGCTGCCTGCAGCGCGGCGACCAGGCTCTGGAAGTACTGGGGCGGCACACGTGCGCGCTCGATCTGGACCAGGGCCTCCATGTCGATCTTGTGCTGGAGGTAAAAGTACGCGTCCACGTCGAGCTCGCAGATCCCCCGGCTGAGTCCCATGGTGTCGGTCTTGATCCCGTAAAAGAGCGCCGTTGCCAGCCATGGCGGCGGATCGATGCCCGCGGCGCGAATGTAGCCGGTGAGCAGGGTCGAGGTCGCGCCAATGCCGGGACGCACGTCGCGGAATGCGGCGTGCACCGTCTCCTCGCGCAGCGGATGGTGATCGATCACGACCACGAGTTCGCACTGTGCGGGGAGCGCATTGTTCCCCGCACCCGGTTGGGTGTCGATCAGCGCCGTCGGCAGCGGAGGACAGGGCTGGGCAAAGTGGAGATGGGTGAGCGGCCATTCGAGGTAGTCCAGCAAGGCCTTGTTCTCCGCCCTGCCGACGACGCCCCGGTACGTGATGCGGCTCTCGACGCCTGCCCGCTCGCCCAGCAGGTAGCGCAGCGCGACCGCGCTCGCGATCGCATCGGGATCGGGGTCGTTGTGCGGGATGATCAAGAGTTGCCTGCTGTGCCGGACCGCGCCCAGCAGATCACCGAGACGGTCGAATGCCATATCCCCTCTGCTGCGTATTGTCCCAGACAAGTGGTCGCGCCTGCCTCGCTCATTGCCACCGCTTGCCGGCGTTGGGCGGAACCTAGCTGTGACCTTTTCCCCGCACGATCGCCGGCACGCTCCGCCAGCCGAGCCGCTTGCACGCCTCGACCCGCTGGTGCCCGGCGACGATCCGGTACTGGCCCTCGCTGACTTGGCTCAGCACTACGGGCTGGATCAACCCCTCGACCTTGATCCGGTCGGCAAGCTCGGCGATGTCTTCTTCGTTGTCGAGGAACAGCCTGCGCTCGTCCTCGCTCATCACGATCTCGCTGAGCCGTACGTCGACCGTGGGCCGGTCCAGATCGGCCTCGTCGTAGCGTGCTGTGGCCTGGACGCCCTTGCGGAACGAGTAGACGAACGGGATCGCAAAGTCGACGCGCGCGCTGCGCTGGAATTCCTGAAAGATGCGCTTGATGATCTCGTACGTGATCCGGGGACGGTCGGTCGCCTTGGTCGTGTAGCGCAGGCGCAGGTAGACGCCATAGTCGTACATGTCCGAGCGGACGTAGGGCTGCTGCCCCGTCTGGGCGATGATGTCGCCCGTGACCTCGCGCGCTGCCGTGAGCAGGATGCGCTCCGCCTCGTCCCAGTCCGTGTCGTACGTGATCCGTACGACCACCTCGTCGAGGATGAACGCCGCATCTTGCCGTGCGGTATAGTTGATCACCACCTGGCTGAACAGCATGGCGTTGGGGATCAGGATCGGGCGCCCCACCGCTTCTTCGCTCCCCACCGCGCCGCCTACCTGGTTGAGCTCGGTGTACATGGGGCCGATGTTCACCACGTCGCCGACCAGTCCCAGCGATGGGAGCTGGACCCTGTCCCCGACGCGGAAGGGGCGTTTGAGCGAGATCATGACCCATGCCGCCATGCCGCTGACCGGCGACTGCAGCGACCAACCGAGCAGCAGCCCGCTGAACGCGCCCAACGCCGTGCCCACCGTCTGGAGCTGCCCGAACAGGGCGAGCAAGGCGGCGATGATCGCTATCCCGGCGACGACGCGCAGCAAGCCGGAGAGCATCTGTACCTCGCCGGGTGCGCCGCGCCGCGCCCGGATCGTGCCCTTGATCGTCAGCACGCCCAGGTGGTAGCCCGCCATCGTCGCCGCGATGATCATCGCCGTCATGCTCAGCGACAGGCCTCCGGGCCACGCGTACAACGGGTAGCCGAGCCCGTGGAGGACGCCGAACGTCCCTGCAACCACGCCCCAGATCGCCAACCACAGGATGTTCCGTACAAGCTTCATGCTTCCTCGCTCACCCAATGCTCTCTCCTGCGCCGATCTGCTCCAGCTCGGGCAGCCGGATCGGCAAGGTCACGCTAAAGCGCGAGCCCTTGCCCTCCTCGCTCCACACGCGGATGTCGCCGCGATGCATCTTGACGATGCCATAGATGATCGACAGGCCCAGCCCGGTTCCCTTGCCGGGCGGCTTGGTGGTGTAGAAGGGCGTGAACAGGTTGGACTGCACCTCCTCCGACATGCCTGTGCCCGTATCTGAGACGCTGATCTCGACGTATCCCACGTTGGCCCTGCGGGTACTGACCGTCAGTGTCCCACCGCCGCCTGTCGCCATCGCGTCTGCAGCATTGGTCATCAGGTTCACCAGGCACTGCCGCAGCTGGTCCGGGTCCGCCTGGATGATCGGCATGTGCGCGCCCAACTCTTGCACGATGCGGATGCCCTGATAGATCTCTTTGGGAGACTCTTCGGCGATCACCGTCTCAACGAGCTGGTTCACGTCGGTCCGTTGGGCCATGACGCGGTTCTGGCGCGCAAAGCTGAGCAGGTCAAAGACGATCCCTTTGCAGCGGCGCGCTTGCTCGGCGATCATCTCCAGGTCCTGCCGGTTCGGATCGCTTTCGGCGGTTTCCTTGTAGAGGACGTCCGAGAGGAGCATGATCGTACCCAGCGGGTTGTTGATCTCGTGCGCCACGCCTGCGGCGAGTTGGCCCACCGAAGCCAGCTTTTCCTTCTGCAGCAGCTGCTCTTGGGTGGACTGCAGTGTCTCCGCCATCGCGTTGAAGGACCTGGTCAGGGTCGCCAGCTCGCCGCTGCCCGGGCGCGGCGCCACGCGCACCGCCATCTCGCCCCCCGCCAGCCGTTGGTGCGCTTCCACCAGGTCGGCGATCGGGCGCGCGATCGCAGTCGACATGAGCAGGGCCAACACCGCTGCCAGGGCCACTGTGCCGATCGCGATATAGATCACGCGCGCCACAAAGGTCTGCACCAGCGCCTGGAACGCTGCCTCGCGCGCGCCCACGTAGAGGCTGCCGACCACCTTTCCCTCGTGATCGCGCAAGGGGACGTAGCGCGTGAGGAACCACTCGCTGACCACGTATGCGCGCCCGGGGTATGTTCGCCCTTGTCGGAGGACTTGATCGCCCACCTCTTGTGAGATGCGGGTGCCGATCGCGCGTTCGCCCTGCTCGTCCAGCACGTTGGTCGAGACGCGCAGCCCCCCGAAAAAGATCGTCGCCGTGTCGACGCCAGCTACCTGCTTGACCTGGTCGACCAGCGAGAAGTCATTGTTAAAGAGGTGCAGCACCACGGCGGTGCCCACGATCTCGCCGTCCTCGTCGAGGACGGGCGCGGCAGCCAAGAGCGTCAGCCCCGCGCTCCCTTCCCGGGGATCGTAGAGCTCGGGCGCCGCCTTGGGGGTCTCGACGATCGTCAGGCGTGCCTGCTCAGCCAACCCCACGGGCGCCAGGTACGCTGCGGGCACCACCTCGGTGGCGACAAGAGACGTCCTGCGCGCGGATGCCGCCTCGACGATCGGCAGCCCGGCCCAACTCCCCGCGCGGTGCGCGATCGACACCTGCCCGTCTTGGAACGCGAGCTGCCCGGTCACGATCCCGCCCTCACGGTCCAGGACCAGGATCAACTGGTTGCGGACCGCGGGTTCGACCGAGAGCTCGTTCTCTACTTCTGCGTCGATCGCGGCGATTGGGCCCACGTCCCCGCGCGCCGCCTCTCCCAGGTTGGCGCGGATCGCGGGCCGATTTGCGAGCCGGTCCGCAACACGCCCGATCTGTTCCTCGCGCGTGCGGTAAAAGACCACCGCTAGATCCATGTCGCGCGCGACGCGCTGATCGGCTGCCTCCGCCAGGTAGTCGGTGATCGTCCGCGACGTCGCCACGGCGCCGATGCCGATCGTCAGCGCCGCGATCGTCGAGAACGAGATCACGAGCATGGTCCGCAGTCGCCCTCCGAGCAAGGAAGACAAGAAGTGGTGCATGATGTACCTCCAGGCAAGTCACGTCGTCGATCTGCCCTGCCATACGCCCAAGAGACACAGTTGCCCGAGTCGATCGGCGACGATCACGACGCGTCCATTCTACTAGAGAGGCATCGATCTGTCCAATCACCCGGACGGGGGCGCCTTTGACAGCCCTGGGGTTCTGTGCTATCGTAAAGATGTGCGCGTGGACAGCCGCATGCGCACGCGGGCGAGACAAGGGATGGCGTATGGGCGAGCATCTGTATGTAGCGTCTCAAGATGGACTGTTCATCGCAGAGCGGGCGGATGGCGCGTGGCGCGTGGCGCGGCGCGGCTTGGCGGGGCGCAGCGTGAGCAGCGTCGTTGCCTGCGAGGGCCTGGTCCTGGCGGGCACTGCCGACGGCGTCTATCGCTCCGACGACGACGGCGCAACGTGGCGCGAAGCCAGCGCCAACCTGACCATCCGCCGCGTGCGTTGGATGGCGCGTCCGGTCGACTGCCTGGCTTTCGTGCTGGCGGGGACTGAACCTGCCGGGATCTATGTCTCGCGCAACGGGGGGACATCATGGGTGTCCTGTCCCGAGGTCGAAGAACTGCGCGACGCGCACGGTTGGTCCCTGCCCTATTCGCCGCGCGCGGGCTGTGTGCGTGGATTTGCGATCCACGGCACGGGCGCCTATGCTGCACGCGCCTACGCCGCGGTTGAGGTCGGCGGGGTCCTGTGCTCGACCGACAGCGGGGAGACGTGGCAGCTGGTCGACGGCAGCGATGGCAATCCCGACATCTACCGTCCCTACGGACGCATGATCCATCCCGACGTGCACGCGATCGCCGTGCATCCTTTGTCGCCCGATCGGGTGACCGCGGCGACAGGGGGCGGGCTCTACCGTTCCGACGATGGCGGCGCGACGTGGCGCTGTGTCTATCGCTGCTACTGCCGCGCTGCGTGGGTGGACCCCGACGATCCGGCGCACGTGGTCTTTGGTCCAGCGGACGGGGTGTCGCGCGGGGGGCGGATCGAGGCCTCACACGATGGGGGCAGGACCTGGCACGCGACCGCGGAGGGGCTTGGCGCCCCGTGGGACAGGCACATGGTCGAGCGCTTTGCCCGCGATGGCAGCGAGCTGTTGGCGGTCCTGTCGAATGGCGAACTGTGGTCAGCGCCGCTCTCTACGATGCGCTGGCGCCGGATCCTGGCGGACGTCCCTGGCGTGCGCTGCGCCGCAGTGTACGAGTAGACGGTCGCCGCACTTTTCGTGTCCGAATGCAGGCAAGGAGGTCTACCGATGGCAGGTTCGCCGACGATCATTCACCTGACGCCAGATCAGTTTGGGCGTGCGCGCGTGCTGGTTGAGTATGGGGCGCTCTGCGCCAAGACGTTCCGCTATCAGAGCGGAGTGTGTGGCGTCGAGCTCGCCAACGCCTACGGTCAGCTCGTGCTGCTGCCCTTCCAGGGCCAGCAGATCTGGAGTGCGGCCTTTGATGGGCGTCTGCTGGCTATGGTTTCGATGTTCGACCAGCCACAGCCGACGCGCGACTATCTCCAGACCTATGGCGGCTTTTTGCTGCACTGTGGCGCGACGGCGATGGGCGTCCCCACTGGCGAGGATACCCACCCCCTGCACGGGGAGCTGCCGAATGCGCCCTACCAGCGCGCCTGGCTCGTCGTCGGCGAGGACAAGGCGGGGACGTACATCGGCCTCTCGGGGGCCTACAGGCACACGGTCGCCTTTAGCACCAACTATGTCGCACAGCCCCTGGTCAAGCTCTACGCCGGGTCGTCCCTGCTCCACGTGTCGCTCGACGTGCACAATCTCAAGCGGACGCCGATGGAGCTGATGTACCTGGCGCACATCAACTTTTGCCCGGTGAACCACGCGCGCCTGGTGTACAGCGCGCCCTGCACGCCCGAGCACGTCCGGGTCCGCCGGAGTATCCCGTCGCACGTCCACCCGGGGCCCGGATATCGCGAGTTCCTGCAGGAACTGGGCGAGCACCCCGAGAAACACCACTACTTGGCCCCAGATCTGGTGTTCGACCCCGAGGTGGTGTTCAACATCGACTACCTCGCCGATGCGGCGGGCTGGGCGCACAGCATGCAGGTCCATCCGGACGGCTGCGCAGACTATGTGGCCCACCGGCCTCAGGAACTGCCGATCGGCGTGCGCTGGATCTGCCGTACGCCAGACCAGGATGCGCTGGGCCTGTGCCTGCCCGCGACCGCTGAACCGGAGGGCTATCACGCCGAAAAGCGCAAAGGGAACATCGTCACGCTGCCGGGCGGCGACACGTGGCACATGGAGCTGCGGGTCGGTACGCTCTCTGCGGTGCGGGCGGCGGAGGTCGAGAGCACGATCGCCGAGATCGTCGGCGATTAGGGGCCGAGATCGTCCGCCTTGCCCCGGTCGCGCGACATGCCAAGCCGAGCCGAGCGGCAGTGGGGCAGCCTTTCCTCCCGTCAGGAGGTGAACCGGTGAGCGGTCCTCAGCTGGCGGGACATGCCAGCGCCAGCAACCGCACTCTGGCGGCGCTCGAGGCGCGTGCGGCGCAGGATCGGCCGATCCGGGTCGGCGTGATCGGAACGGGCGACTATGGCGAGACCCTGATCGCACAGCTCGTGCAGATCCCGGGGATGTGGCCTGCCGTCGTCTGCGACCTCGACCTCGCGCGTGCTGCCGCAGCCTACCTCTCCAGCGGCTGGGACCGCGATCCAGTCGCGCAGCCCGGCAACCTCGCCACACTGGCGCACCTGATCGAGCACCGTCGCCCCGCGATCGTCGACGACCTGGACCTGGTCGTGCGTGCGCCCATCGACGTCGTCGTGGACTGTACGGGAGAGCCCGACGTCGGCTGCCGCGTTGCCCTGGGTGCGATCGAACATGGCGTGCACGTGGTCATGGTCAACGTCGAAGCCGATGTCACCGCGGGCGCGCAGCTCGCGGCGCGCGCTCGTGCAGCGGGCGTGGTCTATTCTCTCGCTGACGGCGACCAGCCCAGCCTGATCGTGACCCTCGTTGACTGGGCGCGCTGCCTAGGGCTGGAGGTGGTCTGCGCCGGCAAGTGGACGGTGCGCTACCCTGACGCGATCGCCGCCGCGCGCCTCGCCGTGACCCCTCACCCGACCAAGAGCACGTACACCTATCTCGACGGGACCAAGACCCAGATCGAGATGGCGAGTGCAGCCAATGCCGCAGCACTGACCGTCGACGTGCCCGGCATGCATGGCTGCGCACTCCGGCTGGAGGAGATGCCGGGCGTCCTGCGCCCGGCGGCGTGTGGCGGGATCCTGGACCGAAGCGGCATGGTCGACTATGTGAACAACCGCTCGCCGGCGGGCGTGACCCTCGAACCCCGCCTGGGCGGCGGCGTGTGGGCGGTGGTGACCTGCGGCGCGGCGCGGGGTATGGCGGTCATGGCGGGCAAAGGCGTCGTCACCAGCCCCGACGGCACACACGCGCTGCTCTACCGCCCAAATCACCTGGTCGGGGTCGAGACCCCGTGGTCGATCTGCCGCGCCGTCCTCGAGGGCGCCCCGACTGCGGCGCCAGCGGTGGAGCGCAGGGTCGAGGTGGTCGCCGTCGCCAAGGTCGACCTCCGCGCCGGGACGTCACTCGGGGGCCTCGGCACAGCGGACGTCGCCGGGATCGCCGTCCCTGCCGGCGGCGCCGCGGCGCGTGGCGAGCTGCCGGTCGGTCTTGCGGCGGGCGTGCGCCTGCGGCACGACGTGCCCGCCGGCACGCGGCTGCGGTACGACATGGTCGCGCAGGCGCCGGGCTCGGTCGTCTGGTCGCTCCGTCCACCCTCCTGAAAGCGATGGCAGGGCGGGCTGCACGCCTTCTGTATCACTTGGTCCGCGCGCGCAACTGGGTCGTGGGGCGCACTCGCATCACGGTCTCTGCCCGGTTGCGATCGCGTCCCGGATGCGCGACACCTGTGCGTGGAAGATGCGCGCGCGCGCCGGATCGGCAAAGACCTCCGCTCCGCCAAAGAGCTGCACGCCCCACGAGGGCACACGCGAGGCGGCGGTCGCCTGCAGGCTCGCCGGATAGTCGAGCACGTCCAGGATCAGCTGCATCTTGTGGTCGGGCGGCACGAAAGCGGGCGAGGCCTCGAGCAGCGTCCGGGCCCACGCAGGCGCGCGCCCGCTCTTGTGTGCATAGATCAGGGGCGTAAAGACGTCGATCGCGGGCGCGAGCAAGGCATAGTCCTGGGCAAAGATGCGCCGCAGGGCGCCGTCGTACTCGTCGGGCGTCCAGGGGCACATGTACGACCCCACGACGCAGTTCGGCAGGTGCGCCCGGATCAGGGCGGCATAGTGCGCGCCAAAGGCGGCGATTCGGGCGCACTTGTGCGCCGTCCACGCCGCGCCGTGTTGTGCCAGGATCGCCGCCGGCGTCGTGGCGTCGATCCCGGTTGACGCGCAGAAATCGGCGATGCAGCGCGGGCAGAAGCAGCTCTCCTGCAGGTCGGGCTGCGGCGTCTCGAACCAACCCGCGTAGGTCAGGTAGTCGAGCCAGATCCCGCCGGGCTGGTAGGTGCGCACGCCCTCCAACAGGTGCGCCTCCGTCTCCTCGAGGAAGGCCTCGTTTGAGAGACAGACCCCCTGTACCAGGCGCCCGTAGCGGATCGGCGCGCCATCGGCGCCGATCGGGATCAGCTCGGGGTGTGTGTCGAAATCAGCGCGGAAGGTCTTGAACTCGACGCACGGGATCAGGCCCTCTCGCGCACAGGTCTCGAACGCCGCCGCGTTGAACCCGTGGAACCAGATCGCGTTGGCGCCGTGCGCAAGGAGCGCCTTGGCGTGCGCCAGTGCGCCGCTGCCGTAGGGCCCGAACAAGAGTGGGATCTGCATGTGTCCCTCCGTAGGAGTGTGTGCGTGTCTTGCGCCGCGATCCGTTGCGCGGCGGCGCCCGCGCGCTCGACCACCTGCGCGGGACGCTCCCATTATAGCATCAAATCAGGGAGCGGAGGACAAGAAAGAGTGGCGCGCGAGCGTACCGGCGCCAGTTCGGCACAATGTTGGTAGACGAGGGGCGCAAAACCGGTTGACAACCGATCTCTTTTCGAGTAAGATGGGGACGGCAAGCGACAGCGAGCAAGCTGTGGGCAGGATCCGCGTCGGGCGTGCCTCGAGAGGAGGAACGAGCATGTATCACAAGGTCATACTCATCGGCAACCTGGGACAAGATCCAGAGATGCGCTATACGCCGACCGGCACCGCCGTGACGTCGTTCAGCGTAGCCACAACCAACCGGATCAGCAAGCAGACCAACCCCGATTGCCCGGAGGGCTGGAAAGAGAGCTACAACGGGCGCAACTGGGAGTTGACGACGTGGTGGCGCATCACAGCCTGGCGTAACCTGGCGGAGCTCTGCAACCAGTTCCTGGCAAAGGGACGGACGGTTTACATCGAGGGCGAGATCCGGGGCGAAGCACAGAACGGGAGCCAGAACCCGCGGATCTGGACGGGCAGCGACGGTGTAGCGCGCGCCAGTTTCGAGGTCACCGCGCGCACGATCAAGTTCCTGGGCGGTCGCGGGGAGCGCACCGAGGGCGGTGCTGCCTACGAGGGCGAGGAAGAGCCGCCGCCCGGGTTCGTCGAAGAGAACGACATCCCGTTCTAGGGCCATTGGCAGGAGGCGCGTGCGCTTTACGCACTGGCGCGCCCTCTTCTGTGGAGGGCGCCGCCCGCTGCGTGGTTGCGCCATCCCCGGACAAAGTCAGGTCGGGCATCCTCACACCGCCGCTGAGCATTCAGCGGCGGTTTACTTGTTCTCCCACTCGCGTACCGCGTTCTGGATCAGCGCTCTGATCTCTGCATCTGGGATGTCGTCGGCGCTGTTGTAGGTGTCAAACCCGACCATGATCTGGAGCATGCCGTCCTCGCCGCTCTGCACGTGGACCGGGAACTGCGGCGGCGAGGCAAGGGCCTGGATCTGCCGCTGCAGGATCGCCTCGATCTCGTCCACGAAGGCAGTTGAACTGGGGAGCGCCTGGGCGGGTTCGGGTGGCTCCAGCCCACGCCGGATATAGTCCATCACGCCCCGCCTCCTGGCGGGCGGCGAAGGGGGTGCAGGAGGTGCGGCGGCGGGCGCCAGCGGCGCGCTCTGTTCGCCCGCAGGTCCCGGCGCAGCGGCTTGCGCCTGGAGGGCGGCGTCGGATGCGATCGCCGTGCGTACAGCCTGTGGATTGGTCGCCATGCCCCCCGTGAAGCGGACCAGATCGGCGATCGCCCACAGCACACGCCGCCCGACGCGCGCGTCCTGGATCTGCCGAATGTGGGTGTAACGCTGTCCGCCGATCTCGACCATCACCTGCCCGGTCTGCTCGTCGCGGATCACGCGCATGACTTCGCCCGGCTGTGCGGGTTGCTCGATCTCGGGGGACTGCGTCGCGCCCGTTGCCTCTGGGCCCGGCGTCCGCGCGCCCGGTGTCTGCGCGCCCGGTGTCTGCACCGCCGGCGTCTGCGCGCCCGGTGTCTGCACCGCCGGTGTCTGCACCGCCGGTGCCTGGGTGCGCTTCCTACTTTGTCCTCGTCCTAGGTAGACGATGGTGGCGGCAAAGATGGCGACAAAGAGGAGCAGCAAAAAGATGACGCCAAACAAGAGCAGGCTCTGTGGGGTCTCGTTCATACGTCCCTCGCATCGCTCGCGATCAGCCCAACGTTATGTATATTATACCATGTGTGACGGCGGATCTGCAACGCGCCCGCTAGTCGAGCACGGAGCGGCTGTCGAGCCCAGCGGGGGGTTCTATGTCCATGAGCTGCAGCACTGTCGCCGTGGCATCGACGATGCCGAACCCGCTGCGGGCGATCGGCCGATTGCGCACCGCGATCATGGCATCGTCGTAGGTATGCATCCCGACCAGCGCGTCTCCCTTGTAGGTCAGCGAGGGCTTGCCCAGGGCGCCCTTGAGGTCATAGCCGTAGCGCGGCGCCAGGATCAGGTCGGCGGCACGCTCCAGTCCGGGCCCGTGGTAGACCTGTTCGCGGCGGATGACCTGCTCGAGCATCGGCGCCCCTGTCTCCGGGTCGCGCAGCTCGGCCATTGCCGCCTCGGCGATCCGCGTGCGCCACGACTCGTACTCGCCTGCGGGCACCCTCCCCGCAGGCTCGCGTCCCGCGAGGTTGATGAACACGCGCCCCGGGTCGAGGGCGTAGGCCAAGCTCTGCGGCCCAACGTCCTTGAGCTGGATCCGATCGGGCCTGGGGTCCGGCAGGGTCAGCCAGCCCTTCTGCGCCAGCCAGGTGTTGACATACACCTCGTACTTGAGCGTGCAGAACCCGTGGTCCGAGAGCACGACTAGTTCCGCGCCCGTCCGCTCCACGCGCGCCAGCACCTCGCCCAACAGGTCGTCGATGCGGTGGATCACCTCGTAGAAGAGAGGGGCGTGGGCGGGGTCGTCCGTCTCGTACTGCTCCCAGCTAAAGTGGAACAGCCGGTCGGTCTCCATGATGTGACACTGAAAAAAGTCCCAGGGTTCGTTGTCCATCAGGTACAGGAGCGTCGTCTGCCGGCGCGCCAGGCAGTCGCCCACGTCCGCGAAGAGCTTGTCCTTGCTCTCGCGCGCCAACCAGGGATCGGTGTCGATCCGGTAGCCGAGCGACTGGATGCGTTCCGTTGCCTCGGGGGGATAGACCGCACGCTCCAGGCGCGGGCTCAAGAAGCCGCCGATCAGGATCCCGTTCACCCTGCGCGGGGGGTAGGTCACGGGGACGTTGATCACGATCACGCGCTTGCCCGCCTCGCTGAGCATCTCCCACAGCGTCTGGGCGGTCATCCGCTGCGCGTTCGGGATCGTGGTATCATAGCTCCCCGGCGTGCGGTCGATAAAGCCATAGATCCCGTGCCGCGCCGGGTTGACGCCGGTCATGTACGTGCTCCACGCGACGCAGGAGACGGCGGGGTGCACCGAGTGCATGCGCGTCAGGCCCGCCTGCGCTGTGATCCGCCCCAGGTTGGGCATGTGCCCCTCGCGGATCATGCACTGCGCGAACGTGTAGGGGGTCCCGTCCAGCCCGATCACGACCGTGCGCCGCGCGCGCCCGCCAAAGAGCCTGCTCAGAAACGACATCGCACCTCCCCTACGGACCCGCGCCACCGGCGCCGTCTTGCGGATCGTGCTCTCTGCCGGGTGCGTGCGATGCGCGCAGCACCGCGTACTCCTCCCGGACCAGGCAGCTCAGCGCATCACCCGGCTCGATCTGCGAGACCCTGCTCAGGACGGCGTCGAGCCTATCTGTGGCGAGCTGCCGCTGCAGCGACATGGCGACCTCGTCCTGCGGCGGGTCGAAGCACAGTGCAGCGGCGATAGCGCGCGCCAGCGCGCGAGGCGCAACCCCCGCTGCCTCCGCCAGGCGGGCTGGGGCGACGAGCCGGTCGGTCGGCCCCAGCTTGCGGACCGGGTCCCTGCCTAGCCGGAAGATCGTGTCGCCCAGCGCGCGGTTTGCCAGGCGGCGCCGCAGGGAGGCGGCGTGCGCGCGCAGATCGTCGGCGGACACGCCATAGTGCGCGACCTGCCCGGCGATGCTCTCCGCCCACGCCGCCTCCAGGTGCGCCGCGATCTCGGGGTCGCCCAACGCTTGGTAGCCAAAGGTGTAGCCGCGCAGGTAGCCGAGATAGGCCAACACGGCGTGCCCGCAGTTGTGCACGTACAGCTTGCGCGCTGTGATCGCCTCGAAATGGTCGTACAACTGCATCGCCTCGATCGCCGGCGGCGCGCCGACGAACCCGCTGCGGTCGACGGGCAGTTGCTTGTACGGTTCCACCCGGATCGCCGCCGGGTCACGGGCGCGCATCTCGGGCGTCAGGGGGGGCACCATGCGCGCGATCGCCGCGTCGACGAACCCGACGTGTGCGTCCAGGTAGGCGCGTTCCTGTGCGGACAGGTGCTGCGCGACGAGGCCACGCACGATCTGCGCGGCATCCACGAGGTTCTCGCACACGATGCAGTTCAGCGGCGCCTCGACCCCCGCATCCCGCCGCGCGCGGATCCCGGCCGCGATGCCCGGGGCGACGTGGGGCAGCGCGCGCGCGCCGACCGCCGTCGCCATCACCTCGGCGGACCGGATCGCCGCGCGGACCGCCTCGGCGTCGCCGGCGTGCACGGCGCGCACCGGTCCGACACGCACGCGCTCGGTATGCTCGTCCTCGACCAGCTCGATCGTGTATGCATGCCGGGCGTTGAGCGCGTCGAGCAGGGGACGGTCAATGTCCACAAAGACCACCTCGTAGCCTGACTCGCCGAACAACTGCCCGATGAACCCGCGCCCGATGTTGCCCGCGCCATAGATCACAGAGACCTTCATGCCCGCATCCTTCCTGTCCGTCGACCGTTAGCGTTCGCGCGGGCATTATAGCACCAAACCTGTGGCTATGAAAGCACCTCGATCGCCGTCGGGTCGTGTGCCAGGTGCCCCATTTGCTCTGCCTCGGGCAGGCGCCAGTACACGCCGTGGTCGCGCTCCATGAACTTCCAGGAGACGAGAAGCCGCCGCAATGAGGCGGCGTCTGGGTGGTGGCGCTGGATGGTCTCGTTCACCTCGGATTCGGGGTAGCGCACGCCGCGCTTGAACTTTTCGGCTAGCCATTGTAGAATCACGAGAAGCTTGCGGCGGTTCGCCGGGATCTGCGTCAGCCGGTCGTCGATCACAAAGGTACGCAGGACCTTGGCCTTCCAGCTCTCGGCGTCGACGTCTTGGACCAGGGCGGCGACCTTGTGCGGGTTGAGCAGAGAGACCTTCATCTCGGTCAGCGCCTCCTCGTTGAGCGAGTAGACGTGCACGTTGCCGTAGGCTTCCATGCGCACCAGGTCGAGTTCCCTCAGGACAGAGAGGTGGTGCGAGATGGTCGGCTCGCGCAGTTCCAGCAGATCCGCCAGGTCGCTGACGCTGGACTCTCGGTTCGCCAGGATGCCGACGATCTTGAGCCGGCTCTCGTTTGCCAAGGCCTTGAAAAAGGCCAGCAGTCGTTCGAACTCGGTGTTGCTCATTTCCATTCCTCCTCCACACGGGCGGCAAAGCGACCTGCGCCGCACGTCTTGTGCGCGGCATTCAGTCACGCTCGTCTAATTAGATAGGCATCTAAATAGAAGTATATCACATCCAAGTGCCCGTGTCAAGGGTGGAGGCGCCGCGATGCAGCTGCCTGTCGATATCCACGTGGTGGCAGAGAGTGAGGCGACCCCGGAGCAGGTGCGCGAGATGCTCCGCCTACAGATCGCGTGCTTCTCCGGTCAGGTGACGGCGGAAGAGCTGGAGGAGGATTTCGATCGCCCGCCCGTCGCGCGTGTCTTGGCCTACCTCGGGCACGAACTGGTCGCCTGCGCCGAGGTCTTCCAGCGCGCGGTGCTGTACGCCGGGCAGCGGGTGCGCGTGGGCGGGTTCGGCCCCTGCACGCGCGAGGACCTGCGCGGGCGCGGGCTCGGGACGCGGGTCTGCCAGGCGGCAATGAGCTACTTGTGCGCCCAGGGGTGCGACGTCGCCTTCCTGTCCGTGGATACGGCGCGCGAGACGCACCCGCTCTACGAGCGGTTGGGGTTCGTGCTGCTGCCCGGTTCTTTCACCTATGCCAACATCCACGGCGAGCTGAAAGAGAGCGACGGGGGCATGATCGCCCCGCTCTGCTCGCGTGCCCTGTTCGAGCGCGTGCTGTGCGGCGACGCGCCCTTTACGCTCGCGCCGGAGCCTGGGTACTGGTAGCGCGGGGAGAGGCGAACGAACGATGACGCGCGGGATCCAGAGCCGGAGGATCTGCGTTGTGCCGGTCTGTTGGGCGCGGGATAGGCAGGTCGGGGCATGCCTGTGAAACGGCGCCAGGCGCCACGACGTAGCGCCCCCTCACCAGGCGTTCGCGTAGATTGGATCGCACACGAGGCAAGGCCACACGGAGGAGAATCGTGCAAGACAAGGTGGTCATCGTCACCGGCGCCAGTCGCGGCATCGGGCGCGCCACGGCACTCGCGATGGCGCGCGCGGGCGCGCGTGTGGTGGCTGCTGCACGCACGGAGGCACAGCTACACGCACTGGCGGGCCAGATCGAGCGTGAGACGGGGCGCCGTGCGCTGGCGTGCGTGACCGACGTCGGCGTCGAGGGAGACATCCAGCGCATGGTGCGGCGCACGCTCGAGGCGTTCGACCGCGTGGACGTGCTGGTCAACAATGCCGGGTTCAACACCCGCAAGGCCCCGATCTGGGAGATGCGCGCCGACGAGTGGGACGCGATGTGCGCCGTGAACCTGCGCGGCGCGTTCCTCTGCTGCCGCGAGGTGCTGCCGGGGATGATCGCACGCCGGTCGGGGCACATTATCAACGTCATCTCGACCGCCAGCCAGACGGGCCTGGAGGGTATCGGCCTGTATGGCGCGACCAAGTGGGGCCTGCTTGGCTTGACCAAGTCACTGATCAAAGAGGCGCGTCCCTACAACGTCCGGGTCACGGCGTTCTCGCCGGGCGGGACGGACACGGACTTTCGCGCGGAGCCGCGCCCGCAGTATCTGGCGCCCGAGACGGTGGCAGAGGCGATCGTGTGGGTCGCGTCGCTTCCCGAACGCGCTGCCGTGCACGACCTGGTCATGCGCCCGATGGTCGAGACCAACTTTTGATGGCCAAGTCAGCCAGGCACCGGCGCCCAGAGCAGCCCGGCTACCGGAG
>JAFGIE010000028.1 GCA_016929775.1 Anaerolineae bacterium | reverse complement strand
GCGATCGCCGCCGACGAGAGCCAGGTCTATGTCCTGGGCTATGACGCGCTGGACGTGGTCACGGTGGACCTGGAGCCGGTGATCCGTATTCCCCTCGACGATGGACAGCTCCCGTCGATGGCCCTCGACGAGGCACAGCACCGGCTCTACGTGGTCACCTACCAGGGGCTGTACGTGCTCGACACGACGACCAATGAACTGCAAAAGGCCCCCGCCAACCTGCAGAGCGCGCGCGAGGCCCAACTCTCCGCGGACGGGCGCACGCTCTACGTGTTCGCCAATGTGCCGGGCTGGTTCGGGGGCACGCGCCTGGTCGCGGTCGACACCGAGACCTGGGAGGTAACGACGTTCTATGAGGCATTGGAGGGGCAGTTCTCGGCGCTGGCTGCCGCCCCTGACGGAAACATCCTGGCCCTCAGCCTGCTCGACCACGCCCTGCTGTCCGTGTCGCCCACAGGCACGCTCTCTCCACGGCTGGCGGTGGGGCTGGAGGTCATCGACGCCGTCGTGGACGCGGCGAACGAGCGGATCTATGTCACCGACAGCGCGGGTTGGGTGCACGCCCTCGACCGCCGGACCTATGCCGAGGTAGATAAAGTCTATGCCGGGCGCGAGTTGAGCCTCGACGCGACGAGCGGGCGCCTCTATGTGGGCGACGCGCGCCTGCCCGAGGTCAGCGCGATCGACGCGGCAACCCTGGCAGTGCTGCGTACCATCCCCCAGGCGGGGAAACCGCGCGCCAACGAGGCCACCGGCGAGGTGGTGATCGTCAACCGGCGCTTTTACGTGTTTGACGGCGAGAGCGGCGAGCCCAGGGGCCTGCTGGAACCGTGGGTCGGCGAACCGGCAGAGGAATGCCCGGGCTGCTACTATCCCATCGGCACCGAGATCGCGATCGACGCCCGGCGCGGGCTGACGCGAACGACGACCTATATGCCGCGCCCCGGCAAACCGGGGGCCCAGGAATCGATCGCCTACGACCCGGGCACGGGGCGCGCAACCTATTCCCTGCTCACCGGCGGGTACGTCTACTTTGGCAGCATCGGCATCTATGCCGACCTGCAGGCGCTCCGCACCCAAGAGCCGCCGCTGCGCTCGCTGACCGGGCTTTCGGGTTGGATCGCGCTCGACCGCCCCGCCCGGCGGCTGTACGTCGTCCGCGGGCGCTACCTGACCGTGCTCGACAGCGAGACGCTCTACCGCGTGGGACGGGTCGACGCCGGCACGTGGTCGCCGGTCATCGCCGCCGTCGACGAGGAATTGGGCCTGCTCTACACGCCGCGCGGCAACCGCCTGGCAGTGTGGACGCGCACGGGCGGCGCGGTGCCGGCTCCCCTGCCCCCGGAGACGGTGCCGGTCAGCGGCACCGTGCAGGACATTCGCCCTTCGCCCGATTTCGCGGCAGACAGCACCCTGCTGGCGACGATCGACGGGCAGATCTGCCGCTCGACGGACGGCGGCGAAACGTGGCAGCGCCTGCGCGGCGGCCTGCCCGAGCTGGACGCGTACTGGCTGGCCCAGCAAGCCATCTTTTCCCCGGCCTATGCCGGGGACCGGACGCTCTACTATGGCGCCCACCTCGGCGAGACACACGGAGAAGGAGTCTACCGCTCGACGGACGGCGGCGAAACGTGGCAGCATACCAGCGACGGGCTGCTGGATCTGCGCGTGTACCGCATCGTCCCCTCGCCCCACTTTCGCGAGGACGGCACGCTGCTGGCCTATGCCTATATCCAGACGGGCCAGGCGCTTTACCGCTCGACGGACCGCGGCGCGAGCTGGGAGTTGGTCGTCCGCCAGGCCGATTACGGTACGCCGCCGGTGCCCAGACCGGAGGACCTGTTTCGAGATTTTCCCCTCCAACCGCAGTTCCGCTGCGATTACGAGAGCCTCTGCGAGCGTTCCGCCGACGGCGGTCAGACCTGGCAGGCCATCGACACCGGCGGATTTCAGATGGGGAATATCAGACTGACCGCTCTGTCCCCTACTTTTGAGGTCGATCGCACCGCCTACTGGGCCGCCCAGGGCGCGCTCTATCGCTACCACGACGACAGCGGTATTGGCGAGATTTGTACCACGCCCCCGTTCTACGGCTCTCGTGACTATACGAATGAGTTTAGGAGCCTCGCCGTGGCAGCGGATCGAGAGGGATCGACGGTCCTGTTTCTCGGTTCGGCGGCGGGTGAATTTCTGCGCGCGCGGGTAGAGGACCTGAACTGGGAGCGGGTGTGGCCGATTGTCCAAGACCCTACCCCCCTGCCCCCCACGCCCTCGCCCACACCCTGCGCGCAGGCAGTCGACGAACGCCTGGCAGACGCCGCGGCAGCCGTTTCCGCCAGGCTGGGCTGCGCCACCGGCCCAGCCCTGGAGACGCCCTCCGCGGTCCAGGTCTTTGAGCTGGGGGTGATGCTCTGGCGGTTGGACGCGCGCCGGATCGACGTGCTCTTGCAGGATGGGACGTGGGCCGCATACGATGACACGTGGGAGGAGGGACAGGACACGCACGATCCGGGCCTGATCCCGCCGGAAGGCAGAGTCCAGCCGGTGCGCGGCTTTGGCAAGGTATGGCGCGAGCAGCTCGGCGGCGCGGACGCGTGGATCGGCTGGGCCACCGGAGAGGAGGTTGGCGGAGGGGCGATCATCCAACCCTTTGCCGGAGGTCTGCTCTACCGTGGGGTGAACGGGGTCACGTACGCGCTCTATGCAGATGGAACCTGGGGATCGGTACCGTAAAAGGCAGTACCGCAAAAATTGCTATAGCGCTCGCGCCGGATCACAATCCGGCGATTGAAACGAATCATGGAGCTTGCTACACTTGCATCTATGGCCAAGTTGCGGATTGTGATCCGCAACGAGCGAGACGACGGATAGCAAGGTTTGCGCTATTGCAGTAAAAGGATCTCTTGG
>JAFGIE010000230.1 GCA_016929775.1 Anaerolineae bacterium | reverse complement strand
CGTCGAGTGCTTTGCCGCCCCGGATGGGTCGTGCTATAATCCGTCCGTTCCCGGTTCGAGAGCTGGGCGGAGGAAAGGAAAGAGCCGTGAGATCGCAATCTGGCGCGGGACGCGCCGCACATCGGGCAGGGCCTCACGCGTGAGCCAGTTGCCGAGACAGGGCGAGGCCGCATCGCCCGGAGAGGAACGGACAGCGTCCCTGCCCACGCTCTTTCTCTCCTTCTACCTACCTGCCGTTCTCCTTGCCTTCTCTTCGGGCTTGATCGTCCCCGTCATCCCGCTTTACGCCAGGGACTTTGGGGTGTCGTACGGCCTAGTAGGTCTGGTATCGGGGGGCGCCGCCCTGGGCATGCTCCTCGGCGACCTGCCGAGCGGTCTCGTGGTCCGTCGCTTGGGACAGAAACCCACCGTGCTCCTGGGCGTGGGCTGCCACGTCGCGTCGACCGTGGCGCTGTTCTGGGCGCGCTCGGTGCCCGAGGTCGTGGCTTTCCGCCTCCTCTCCGGGTTGGGCCAGGCGCTGTACAGCGTGGCCCGCCACGCCTACATCGCCGGCGCAGTGCAGGTGAGCGGGCGTGGGCGCGCCATTGCCCTGTTCGGTGGAGTCGCGCGCGTGGGACGCTTTGTGGGACCCTTGCTCGGCGGGGTTGTGGCCCAGGCGTATGGGCTGCGCGTGCCGTTCCTGCTCTTCGGGGTGACGGGCGCCGCAGCTCTTGCCTGCATGGCTGTGTGGATGCCGGCGCACGAGGAGCACACGATGGTTGCTGCGCTCGCGACGGCGCGGCGCGTGCCCCTCTGGCAGATGCTGCGCGACCGGTGGGGGCTCCTCGCTTCGGCGGGCGCGGGGCAGCTCTTTGCCCAGATGATCCGCGCCGGGCGGACGATCGTCATCCCCCTCTACGGCGCAGATGCGCTCGGCCTCGACGTGCGTGCGATCGGGACGATCGTCAGCCTTTCATCGGCGATCGACATGCTGTTCTTCTACCCGGCAGGCTGGATCATGGACCGCCTTGGGCGCAAGTGGGCCATCGTGCCCAGTTTCTGTCTGCAGGCGGCGGGCATGGCGCTCCTGCCCCTCGCTGCGGGGTATGGAGGGCTCCTCCTCGCTGCGCTCCTGATCGGCTTTGGCAACGGGCTCGGCTCAGGGTCGATGATGACCCTCGGCGCAGACCTGGCGCCGACCGGCGTGCGCGGCGAGTTCCTGGGCGTCTGGCGGCTGATCGGCGACCTTGGCAGCAGCGGGGGCCCGCTGATCGTCGGCGCGATCGCGGACCTGGTTGCCCTGCCGGCGGCGGCGCTGATCATGGCAGCCGCGGGCCTGCTTGCCGGGATGGTTTTTGGCTTGCTCGTTCCTGAGACGCTCCGCCGCGAGGATGCCTCATCGCCAACCTGAACCACCTCCAAGAGGCTCTCGCCCGCGATGGCGCCCCCTAGGCCCTCAAAGGGACGGAGGGGGCTAGGAGCAGGCCGTCCATCCAGCAGCTCGATGCCGCGCCCGGCGCCCGGTGCAGGTGCGAGGATAGACGCACAGGAGAGACCGATGGATGTAGGTTGGAAGCCAAACTGGGAAGAGACCAGGCAGCACTTTGTGCAGTGGTGGCATCACACCGGGCTTGTCCTGGGGTCCGCCGGCGTCCCGGCCCGTACAGCGCGCGAACAGACCGTCGACCCGGGCCCGGCGCCATCGATAGAGGCCCACTATGCGGACGCCCAGGCGCGCGCCCTCCGGAACCACCACCAGCTAGCACACCGGGCCTTCCCGGCTGACGCCTTCCCGATATCGGACGCCGACATCGGGCCCGGCTCGCTGGCGCTCGCCATGGGCTCTGCACCGGGCTTTTCCCCCGAGACGGTCTGGTTCAACCCGACGATGGCGCAGGACGCACGCCCCGAACACCTCCCGGCGCTTCGCTTTGACCCCGATAGCAGGTGGTGGCGGGTCCACGAGCAGACACTCCGCGCCTGCACGGAACTGGGACGAGGCAAGTACACGGTTGGCTGCCCAGACTTGGTCGAGAACATCGACATCCTCGCCTCCTTGCGCGGGACGCAGCAGCTGCTGCTGGACATGATCGAGCGTCCAGCCTGGGTAGAGAGCAAGGTGTACGAGATCAACGACGCGTTCATGCAGGCGTACCAGCGCGTGTACGACATCATCCGCCTCGACGACGGCGGCGCCGTGTTTGGCGCCTTCCGGCTCTGGGGGCCTGGCAAGACCGCAAAGGTCCAGTGCGACGCCGCTGCCCTGTTCTCCGCCGAGATGTTCGTGCGTTTCGTGGTCCCGGCGCTCGAGGCTCAATGCGCGTGGTTGGACTATTCGATGTTCCATCTCGACGGCGCACACTGCCTGCATCACCTGGACGCCCTCCTGGCGATCGACGCCTTGGACGCGATCGAGTGGACGCCCAACCCCAAGGTGCCCCCGGGCGGCGACCCTGCCTGGTATGCCCTCTACCGCCGGATCTTGGACGCTGGCAAGTCGGTGCAGGCTGTGGGTGTACGGCCGAAAGAGGTCATTCCACTGCTCGACGCCGTCGGCGGCAAAGGCATGTACGTCATGACTTCGTTCGAGACACTCGACCAAGCCGAAGCGATGGCCCGGTTGGTCGAACCGTACCGATAGCCACCGAGATGTAGGATCCCAGCCACTCGCCGATTGACTTTTGCGGGCTACCGGATACAATGTGACACGAGATGAGCACCGAGGGCATATGCTAGAGGCACAAGATCCCCGCCCAGCCACGGACGCAGTGCAGGCGACGCACTGGCGGCGCGGGCTGGCACAGGCAGCGCCGATCGTCCTCGGCTATGTGCCGATCGGATTCGCATATGGCGTCCTCGCCCGCGAGTCGGGTCTGTCGGCGCAGGACACGGTGCTGATGTCGTTGGTTGTCTATGCCGGCGCGGCGCAGTTCATCGCGGCGGGGCTCTTTGCGGCGGGTGTGTCGCCCCTGTCGATCGTGGTCACGACGTTCATCGTGAACATTCGCCACACCCTTCTCTCGGCATCCCTAGCGCCGCATCTGCGTCGCTGGCGCCCGCCGACGTTGGCGGCGTTCGCGTACCAGCTGACTGACGAGACCTTTGCCGTACACGCCGTGCGCTTCAGGTCGGGGGCGCCTGACCGTGTCGAGGCCTTTCTGGTCAACACCGTCTCGCACGCGGCTTGGATCAGCGGTTCGTGGCTAGGCGCCATCGGCGGGACGTTCGTGCCCGATGCGCGACGCTGGGGCCTCGACTATGCACTGCCCGCCCTCTTCCTGGCGCTGCTCGTTCCGCAGCTGCAGAGCCGCCGTCACACCGGGGTGGCGCTGTGCACGGGCGCGACTGTGCTGGCGTTGTCTGTGTTGGGACTGGCGCAGTGGGCGGTGCTGCTCGCGACGATCGTGGGCGCCACGTTGGGCGTTGTGTGGGAACGATGGACGAGATGCAAATCGGTCTGACCATTCTGGGCATGGGCGTCGTGACCTACTTGGCGCGCCTGCTGCCGCTCCTGGCGCTGCGACGCGAGGAGGTCGAGCGACCGGGCATACCGCCCTGGCTCGCGGCTTGGCTCCGCCAGGTTCCTGTTGCCGTGCTCGCCGCGATGGTCGTGTATGCCTTGTTCCCCTCTGCCGGGGGTCCGGGAGCGCTCTCCGTCGACCCGCTCTACTTGGGCGCCGCCCTGCCCACGGTGTGGGCGGCGTGGCGCACGCGCAGTCTGATTGCTGCCGTGTTGGTGGGCACCGCCATCGTAGCCCTGGGTCGTTGGATGTTGGGATGAGTAGAGCGCACGCACATCCGCCGCAGCGCGTCGACGCAGTGCTCTTTGACTTTGACTACACGCTCGCCGACTCGTCGCGCGGCGTAGTGGAGTGCATCCGCTTCGCGCTCGACGCCCTCGGCCTACCTCAGGTCACGCCTGACGAGGCTTGCCGGACGATCGGGCTCTCCCTGCCGGAGACGTTCCGCATCCTGACGGGGCAGACGGAAGACGCAGAGACCTTCCAGCGCCTGTTCATCGAGCGCGCGGAAGCTGTGATGACCGATAGCACCGTGATCCTCGAGCAAGCGCGGCCCACCCTTGCCCAGCTGCAGGCGGCAGGTGTCGCGCTAGGGATCGTCTCGACCAAGTTCCGGCGCCGCATTGAGGAGATCCTCGGGCGAGAGGGGCTTGGCAGCATGTTTGGTGTGATCGTGGGCGGCGAGGACGTCTCGGCGCCCAAGCCCGACCCCGAAGGGCTGCATCGGGCGATCGCGCGCCTGGGCTGCGACCAGGTGCTGTATGTGGGCGACAGCCTCACCGACGCGCGCACTGCCGTGTGCGCCGGGGTGCCGTTCGTGGCGGTCTGCACAGGCACCACCCCTCGCGCGGCATTCGGCGACTATGCAACCTACGCAGTCCTGGACGACCTGACGGAGCTGTTACCGCTTGTCCTAGACCACACACAGAGGAGCCAACCATGGTGATTCCGCTCAAGTACGGCTGCAACCCCCACCAGACGCCTGCGAGCCTTTCCTTCGACGGCGACGTAATGCCGCTCACGGTGCTGAACGGCGCTCCCAGCTACATCAACATCCTGGATGCCTCCGGCGCCTGGCAGCTCGTGCGCGAGCTGCGCAAAGCCACAGGCAAGCCGAGCGCCGCCTCCTTCAAGCACGTCAGCCCTGCCGGCGCCGCCGTGGCGCGTCCCCTGAGCGATGCCTTCCGGCGCTCGCAGATGCTGCCAGAGGGCGCACTCTCTCCCGTCGCGACGGCGTACGCGCGCGCGCGGGGAGGCGACCGCATGAGCGCCTTTGGCGACGCGATCGCGGTCAGCGACCCCGTCGATGCCTCGCTGGCACACCTGATCGCGCGCGAGGTATCCGATCTGATCGTCGCGCCCGCCTACGAGCCCGAAGCGCTGGCGATCCTCAAAGCGAAGCGCGGCGGCGGCTACCGCATCTTCCAGGTCGATCCCGACTACACCCCCCCTCAGAC
Organism: Anaerolineae bacterium; assembly: GCA_016929775.1. Next base: position 57,800 of record JAFGIE010000230.1, on the reverse strand, counting down.
GGAACAGCGGGACGTCTTTGGCATGACGATCGCCCAGGTGCGCAACACGGCTCGCATCGACCGCGCCCTGTTCAGCAAAGTGGTGACGGCACGGTGCGAGATCCCGCCGGATGCCCTGGAGACGTTAGTCGTGGCGACGATCGCGCTCAAGTACACGCAGTCCAACTCGGTCTGTGTGGCCTACGAGGGACAGGTGATCGGGATGGGCGCCGGTCAGCAGTCGCGCGTCCACTGTACCCGCCTGGCGTGCACCAAAGCGGACAAGTGGTTCCTGCAGCAGCACCCGCGTGTGCTCGAGCTAGCGTTCCGCGAAGGCCTGACGCGCGCCGAGCGGACGAACGCAGTCGACCAATACCTGCTCTGGGATGAGCTGGCAGAGGCAGAGCGCGCTGCGTGCCGCGCTGCGTTGCGCGACATGCCGCGTCCCCTCAGCGGCGACGAGCGCGCGGCATGGATCGCCTCATTTGAGGGCGTTTGCCTGTCGTCCGACGCCTACTTTCCCTTCCGCGACAGCATTGATCGCGCCAGCAGGAGCAACGTGCAGTATGTCGCCCAGCCGGGAGGTTCGCTGCGCGACCCCGAGGTCACTGCCGCCGCTGACCAGTACGGCATGGTGATGGCCCATACCGGACTCCGCCTCTTCTTGCACTGAAAGGGAGCAGCTATGGATCGGCCCAATATCGTCTTTGTGTTCAGCGATCAGCAGCGCTACGACACGGTGGGAGCATACGGGCAGCCGCTCGACCTGACGCCGAACCTAGACCGGATGGCAGCGGAGGGCGTCCGTTTCGAGCACGCCTTCACGTGCCAGCCCGTATGCGGCCCGGCGCGAGCGTGCCTACAGACGGGCAAGTACGCCACCGAAGTGGGCTGCTTTCGGAACGGCATCGCGCTGCCCCTCGACGAGGTGACGATCGCCCAGCGCCTGTCGCAGGCAGGCTATGAGGTCGGCTACATCGGCAAGTGGCACCTCGCTTCCACCAATGGGCTGGGAGACGCCGACATCGACTACCGGACCAAGCCCGTCCCGCCAGAGCGCAGGGGAGGCTATGTCGACCATTGGTTGGCTTCGGACGTGCTCGAGTTCACGTCGCACAGCTATGACGGGCACATGTTCGACGCCGATGGAAACCAGGTCGACTTTGCGCCCGGTCGGTACCGGGTCGATGCCCACACCGACTGGGTGATCGACTACCTTCGGACCCGCAGCGGGGAGCGGCCCTTCTTCCTCTTTGTGTCCTACATCGAGCCGCACCACCAGAACGATCACAATCGCTACGAGGGCCCACACGGCTCCCGTGAGCAGTTCGCCGACTATGTCGTGCCCGGCGATCTGGTCGACACCGAGGGCGACTGGCGCGAGAACTACCCCGACTACCTAGGCTGCATCCACAGCCTCGACGCGAACCTGGGGCGGATCCGCGATCAGCTCGAAGCGCTGGGCATCGCCGACCAGACACTGATCATCTATACCAGCGACCACGGCTCGCATTTCCGGACCAGGAACAGCGAATACAAGCGATCCTGCCACGAGGCGTCGATCCGCATTCCCATGGTAGCGTGCGGGCCCGGCTTCCGGGGCGGCGTGGTCGTCGACGAGCTGGTCAGCCTGATCGACCTCCCGCCTACGGTCCTCACTGCGGCAGGCGTCGCGCAAGACGCTTCGCTGCGGGGGCACGCCGTGCAGCCCCTGGTTAACGGAACGGCAGCGGACTGGCCTGCAGAGGTCTTTGTGCAGATCAGCGAGAGCCACGTCGGGCGAGCGATCCGCACCACGCGGTACAAGTACGCGGTTCAGGCGCCCGGCAAGGAAGGATGGCGGGACCCAGACAGCGATCACTATGTTGAGAGCCACCTCTACGACCTACAGGTGGACCCGCACGAACGCAACAACTTGGTGCGCGATCCGGCATACGCCGGGGTCCGTGCCGGACTGGCAGAGACGCTCAAGCGCAGGATGGCAGACGCCGGCGAGGCACTGCCCACCATCTCGCCTGCCCCATAGCATCCCGACCCAGCCGCCGGTCGGGACGGGCTGACAGGAGACCGATGACCCAGTTGGACCTATCGATCGTGATCGTGACCTACAACGGGCGCGACATCGCCTTGCGCGCGTTGGCGCTCTACGAGGAGGCGATCGCCGCAGACGCCGACCACAGCTACGAGCTGATCGTGGTCGACAACGCCTCCCGTGACGGATTGGCCGACGCTGTCGCCGCGGCATACCCCGCTGTGAACCTGATCCGCAATGCAGAGAACCTCGGGTTTGCCCGCGCCGGGAACATCGGCTACCAGGTGAGCTCAGGCCGGTACTTGCTCTTCTCCAATCCGGACATCGAGGTCACGACGGAGACGCTGCCCACCCTGATAGAGGCCATGGATGCCGACCCTGGCGTCGGAGCCTGCACGCCCTACCTGGAGCTCGCCCGGACTGGAGAGGTCGACTGGGGCGCGCACCGTGGCTTTCCCACGCCCTGGGCTGCGCTAACCTATTTCACCCGTCTTGACAGGCTGTTCCGCCGCTCGCGCACGCTGTCCCAGATCTTTGGCCAGTACCACCTCCTCGACCGCGATCTGTCGGTCCCGCACCAAGTAGACGCGATCCGGGGTGGGTTCGCGTTCGTGCGGCGCGAGGCCTTTGAACGCGCTGGAGGTTGGGACGAGGACTATTTCATGTATGCCGAGGACATTGACCTGTGCTACATGCTCAGGCAGCGAGGCTACAGGGTTATGTTCTACCCCCAGGCGCGCGCCGTGCACTACCACGGGATGACCACTGGACTGAAACGGCACAGCGAAGAGGTCGCCGTGTTCGACGCGCACGAGCGCGCCCGTACGTACGCCGCGTTCTATGACACGATGAAGATCTTTTACGACAAGCACTACCGCCACCGGTACAGCCCCCTCGTGCGCTGTCTGGTGTTCTTGGCGATCGATGCCAGGAAGCACCTCGGGGCGCACCGCGGGACCGTCTGAACGTCCGCGCCGGGAACGCCGCGCTCGGCGCCTGGCGGGACACACGAAAGCAAAGGGAGCAGCATCGATGCCCACAACGAGCAGGCCCAACATCGTCACGTTCATGACCGACGATCAGGGATACGGCGATCTGTCGTGCATGGGCAACACCGACTTCCGCACGCCCCACCTGGATGGGCTGGCGGCGTCGGGAGTGCGCTTTACCAACTGGTACGCCAACTCGCCCGTCTGCTCGCCATCGCGCGCTTCCCTGCTCACCGGGCGCTATCCGGGAAACGCCGGGGTGCGCGCGATCTTGGCAGGGCACCGGACGGCGAGCGGCCTGCCCCAGCAGGTGCCGACGCTCGCCACCGCCCTCAGGGCGCAGGGCTACCGCACGGCGATGTATGGCAAGTGGCACCTCGGCCTTTGCCCGGGCAGCCGCCCCGAGGACCACGGTTTCGACGAGTGGTTCGGTTTCATGGCTGGGTGCGTCGACTATTACTCGCACATCTTTTACTGGGGCATGAACCGCGGCGGACCAGGCAACGATCCCACGCACGACCTGTGGCACAACGGTGTGGAGGTCTGGGAGAACGGGCGCTACCTGACCGAGCTGATCACAGAGCACGCCGTCCGCTACATCCGGCACGCAGCCCAGGACCCGCAGCCCTTCTACCTCTACGTGGGCTACAACGCTCCCCACTATCCCATGCACGCCCCGAGCGAGTACGTCGACCGTTTCCGCCATCTCGCTCCAGACCGGCGCATCATGGCGGCGATGCTCAGCGCCATGGACGATGGCGTGGGCGCGATCTGTGCCGAGCTCAAGCGCCAGGGCATCTGGGAGAACACCGCCATCTCGTTCATGTCGGACAATGGCCCTTCGCGCGAGACACGCAACTGGCTCGATGGGCGCCAGGATCCCTACTATGGCGGGAGCAGCGGCGCGCTCAAGGGACACAAGTTCAGCCTGTACGAAGGCGGCATCCGCGTCCCCGGCATCGTGAGCTGGCCCCGCGCCATCCCGGGCGGTCAGGTCGTGGACGCGCCCGCCGCGGCGATGGATCTGTTCCCCACCTTCCTGCACCTCGCGGGCGGCGATCCGGATGCGTACGCGCTGGATGGCATCGACCTGATGCCCCTCCTCACCGTCGGCGCCCCGCTGCCCGAGCGCGACCTCTTGTGGGAGATGCAGGACCAGACGGCGATCCGCCGCGGGCCATGGAAGCTGGTGCTCAACGGGCGCCTGGTCGAGGGAGCACCGCCGGAGGACGCTGTCCACCTGTCCCACCTGGACGAAGACATGGGCGAGCGCCGCAACCTGCTGGACGCCAAGCCTGAGCTGGCGGCGGCGCTCCGGGCCTCCGCGCAGGCGTGGCGCGCGGACATCGAGTCGCGCTGGGCGCGCGAGTGGGCACCCTCGATCACGGGCACCACCACGCACCCAGCTCGCTAGCGCCCAGGCACGCGCGGCACGCACGAAGGCTCGCCGCGCTGTTCCCCTGCGGGCGGCGGGCGATCTAAAGCTGAGAGGCGAACGGTGGGTCGCTGCCTTCGAGCGATTGCCCATTCACCCGGCGGGTGATATAATGCGCGCATCGTGCCCGGGATTCGCCCTACCTCACCGAGGAGGCAGACATGCAGCTTTCCAAGCAGCGTTTCGGAACGACACAAGACGGAGAACAAGTCGACCTCTACACGCTCCACAACGAGAGCGCCGTCGAGATCCAGATCATCAACTATGGCGGGATCATCCGCTCGCTGCTCGTGCCCGACCGACACGACACGCCCCGTGACGTGGTGCTCGGCTTTGATACGCTCGACGAGTACGTGGATCACAGCCCCTACTTTGGCTGCATCGTGGGTCGATATGGCAACCGCATCGCCCACGGTAGGTTCTCGCTCGGGGGCGTACCGTACGTCCTTGCCCAGAACGACGGAGACAACCACCTGCACGGCGGGGTCGTGGGATTTGACAAGGTGTTGTGGCGGGCGGAGGCCTTTCAGCGCCCCGACGCCGTGGGCCTCGCCCTCAATTACGTCAGCCCTGACGGGGAGGAAGGATACCCCGGCATGCTCGACACGACGGTCGTCTATACGTTGACCGGCGACAATGCCCTCCGGATCGACTATCGCGCGACGACAGATCGACCGACAGTCGTCAACCTGACCAACCACAGCTACTTCAACCTCGCGGGCGCCGGCTCGGGCGACATCCTCGCTCACGAGCTGATGATCAACGCAGATCGCTTCACGCCCGTGGACGAAACCTTGATCCCGACAGGTGAGCTGTGTAGCGTCATCGGGACGCCCCTCGACTTTTGCACGGCAGACGTGATCGGGGCGCGCATCGAGGCGGGCGATCCCCAGCTCGGGTTTGGCGGCGGGTACGACCACAACTGGGTGCTCAACGGCGACCCGGGCGTCCTGCGCCTGGCGGCGCGTGCCCGCGATCCGGGCACGGGTCGTGTCCTCGAGGTGCATACGACCGAACCGGCGATCCAGTTCTACGCGGGCAACATGATGCCGCCGTCGATGCCGGGAAAGGGCGGCGCGACCTATGTCCGTCGCGGCGGATTCTGCCTCGAGACGCAGCACTACCCTGACTCGCCCAACCAGCCGCACTTCCCCTCCACGACCCTCGTGCCAGGGAAAGTCTACAAGACGACGACTATCTTCAAGTTCACCGTCGAGTGAAAGACTCGCCCCCGTGATGAGGGGAATGTGCAGCCGCTCATCGCCGTGCACAGAAGGAGACGACATGACCGACACGGCAGCGCTGTTGGCCCAGTACGCGGGCCTCCGCGTCACGGACGTATGCGATGGACTGGATGCGGTTGGCCTGATCGACACCTGCACGATGGACTGGCAGATCCGGCCCCTGTGGCGTGACACAGAGCGCTTCCAACACCGCATCTGCGGGACCGCGCACACCGTGCGCTTTGTCCCCACGAACCGTGTCGCGCCCCGCCCCCTTCCAGTGGCAGAGTACAAGGCCTGGAAAGCCACATGGTACCGCGAGCTCGCGCCAGGGCCGAAGGAGCCGATCCATCCGGGCGAGATCATCGTGATCGACGCCGCCGAGGTCGGGGATGTGGGCTTTATCGGCTCCAACAACGCACTGGGCTGGATCGTCGCCGGCGCGCGCGGCGTCGTGACCAACGGTGGATGCCGCGACACAGACGAGCTGATCGTGCAGCGCGTTCCCGTCTACTCGCGCCGCATTGCGCGCGGCATCCGGCCCGGGCGGCTCGAGTGGGACGCCGAGAACGTGCCCATCGCCTGCGGCGGGGTGCGGGTCTACCCAGGCGACATTGTGGTCGCAGACGGCGACGGCGTGATCGTGGTCCCGATCGCACACGCCGAGACGGTCGCCTCGATCGCGCGCGAGATCGCCAACGACGACAAGCGGGGGCGGCGCGCCAAGTACGGCGCTGCGGGGCTGGCAGCGGACGACACGCTCGCGCCCCTGGGCTAGGAGGTGCACAACATGGCAAGCGAACATCGACTCCGGCGGCAGAATGGCATCATCGCAGGCGTCTGTGGTGGGATGGCAGCCTTTACCGGGATCAGCGCGTTCTGGTTTCGCCTCGGCTTTCTGATCCTCATGATCCCGGGGGGCCTGCCCGGCTTGCTCCCCTACCTGATCCTATGGATCATCATCCCGCGTAAGCGCTAAGCCCCGGGGAGCAAGGGCGCACGCCCTGGCGCGCAGCGGCGCACGCACCGGCTCCCGGCGAGAGGCACGCATGCGAACCTGGAAGACGCTCTCACAGAGAACCGTTCTCGACTTTGGCAAGTTCCTGGCGGTCGAGACGCGCACCGTTGAGCTCCCAGATGGACAGCAGATTCCCGATTGGCCTTGGGTGATCGCGCCAGACTATGTGAACGTCGTCGCAGTGACCGAGCAGGGCAGGTTCCTCTGTTTTCGCCAGGTCAAGTACGCGATCCAGGGCACGTCGCTGGCGCCTGTCGGCGGCTACATCGACCCGGGCGAGGAACCGCTGGCGACGGCACAGCGCGAACTGCTCGAGGAGACGGGCCACGCCGCGGCGGAATGGGTCTCACTGGGCAGCTTTCCCGTCGACGGGAACCGCGGCTTCTGCATTGCCCACCTCTTCCTCGCGCTCGGCGCGCGCCCTGTCGCCGAGATCGACGCCGACGACCTGGAAGAGCAGCAGCTGCTCGCGCTCGAGCGCGCCGAGGTCGAGACGGCGCTCGACAGGGGGGACTTTGCCCTGCTTCCGTGGGCAGCGGCAGTGGCCCTGGCACTCCGACAGATGGATAGATGACTTGGCTGAGCCGATGGACCGCACACGGTCGTGCATCCGCGCTGCAGCGGTGCGCATGGTCCGCGGGACTCGACTGGTCCACCACAGTGATCACCGCGCGCGGCGTGCACGGCTCAATGGCGGACCACGAGGTCGCGGCGCACATCGGCGAATGGACCGGACTCCGCTGGGTGAACCATGACTCCGACGATCGCGAGCGACTGGCCTTCCTGGGCGCCACGCAGCGTGGGACGCCCGTATCGCACACAGCCACGGGCTGAACTGCGCGCCCGACACACAGAATCCTGCCAGAGAGGAGACCACGTTGAAAAACATCATCCTGCTGATCACCGACACCTTCCGCTATGACAACCTGTACAGCCGGGCGGTTCGTCCCGTGCGTACCCCGGCGCTCGACCGGTTCGTCGAGGAGCGCGCAACCGAGATCGCCGGCTTCTACACCGGCAGTTTCCCGACCATCCCACACCGCACAGATGTCGCGAGCGGCCTAGTCGGATGGCCTCACTATGGATGGCAGCCGATCGACCTCAGCGGGCCCAACCACATCGGGCGCCTGCTGCACGACCAGGGCTACGTCTCGCAGTTGCTGTGCGATTGCCCGCACCTCTTCAACGCGCGCTTCCAACATGGCTTCGACGCCGCCTTCCAGCACCGCGGGCAAGAGGGCGACAAGGCCCTGCTCCACCTGAACGACCCGATCCCGTCCGTGGTCCCGCTCCACAAGACGCGTAGGCGCCCCCTCTTCCAAGGTCATCCCCTGGTGGACCTGCACCAGTGGCACAACCGCGAACCGCGCTACGAAGGCGACACGTTCCCGTTCAAGACGGGCAACACGGCGATCCGGTGGCTCGAAGAGAACAGCCAAGCCAGACCCTTCTTCCTATGGGTCGACTTTTTCGATCCACACGAGCCCTGGGATGCGCCCGAGTACCTGGTCCGGCGCTACGACCCGGACTATGACGGTCTCCCCATGTCGCATCCCAACTATGGCCCCTCCACCGACTATGAGGCGGCTGAGCTCCAGAACCTTTGGGCGCACTATGCGGCAGAGGCGGAGGTCGTCGATCGCTGGGTAGGGCGCGTCCTCGAAAAGACCGACGATCTGCAGCTGTGGGAGGACACGATCGTCGCCATCACCAGCGACCACGGCATGTCGATCGGCGAACATGGCCGCACTGGCAAGTCCAACATCCACGAGGGCGACGGTCGCTATTGGCCGATCTATCCCGAGATCGGGCACGTTCCCTTCTTGATCGCAGGGGGCGAGGTGCCGCGCGGGCAGCGCCTCGACCTGATCGCGCAGCCGGTGGACATCCTGCCCACGCTATGCGAGTTGGCAGGGGTAACCGTCGAGCCCGACAAGCCGCTCGAGGGCCTCTCCTTCGCGCAGGCAGTGGTGGACGGTCACGGCACCCACCGCGAGTACGCTGTGAGTGGATGTCACATCCAGGTCGTGGACAATGCCCCCCCGCGCAAGGCAACCACGCCGTTCTTGGTAACCGCCGAGTGGGGCTACACGCCTATGGGCGCAAGCGGTTGGTGCGAGCTGTACGACCTGCGCGCCGACCCCCTCGCGACCACCGACCTCGCTGCCGAGCATCCCGCAGAGATCGTTGCCCTCTACGATCTCCTCCTCGCGCACTTGCAGGAGCACGGCGCGCCGGAAGAGATGTGTGCGGCGTGGCAGCACAGTGAGGAAGAGTCGGGCGGCGTGTGGGCGACTGACTATCCCAAGGCCGACGTATAGGCGGCGAAGCCCCGGAGGTTGGACGCAATGGCACGTAGCATCCGGCTGTCGGTCTTTACCAAACCTTGGAAGATGTCCCTGCCCGAGCTGGGGGCGTACGTCCGCGCGCTTGGGTTCGACGGAATCGAACTGCCCGTGCGCCCGGGCTATCAGGTCACTCCCGACACGCTCGATGAACTGCCCCGTGCGGCGGTTCAGCTGCGCGAGCACGGGATCCAGATCGAGAGCATCGCTGGCCCCACCGACGAGAAGACGATCGCCGCCTGTGCCGAGGCAGGGGTCCCGATGATCCGGACGATGGTCCGGATCGGCGAGGCGGGATACATGGCGAGCGTGGCGCAAGCACAGCGCTCGTTCGAGGCCCTTCTTCCCGCGCTCGACCGCTATGGCGTCCACATCGGCGTCCAGAATCACTGCGACCGGAATGTCTGCAACGCGATGGGACTCCGGCACCTGCTCGAGCCCTTCGACCCGCAGCACCTGTGTGCGGTATGGGACGCCGCGCACAACGCGCTCAACGGCGAGGACCCAGAACTCGCCCTGGACATCGTGTGGCCCTGGTTGGCGATGGTCAACCTCAAGAATGCGGTCTGGCAGCGCACTGTCGGACCGGAGGCCGAGGTCGCGCAGTGGCGGCACTACTGGACCAGCGGGCGCCAGGGACTCGCCTCCTGGGCACGCGTCGCGCGCGAACTGGAGCGCCGTCGGTTTGCGGGCCCCGTCTGCCTGACCGCCGAGTACGACGACCGCGATGCCGTGGACCGCCTGATCCGCGAGGACCTCGCATATGCCCGAGCGCTGTTCACGTGGGTGGGGTGAGAGGAGGCGCACGTAGGAAGCTCTGATGCTCGTCGGTGGACACCCATAACCTAGTGCCGTAGCCCGGTTATCCCAAGTCTTATCCCAAGTTATCCCAAGCGCGCCTTGCGTTATCCCGTATCGGGCGCGCTTGCCGGGCGCTCTCCCTTGGACGCTGGGGCTTTGGCCGTATACCGGCAGGTCGGGTAGTTGCTGCAACCCAAGAAAGCGCCGTGCCGTCCCCGCCGCAGGATGAGCGCACCCCCACACACCGGGCAGACCTCGCCCGTTGGCGTCGACTGTCTCCGCCGCTCGACGTACGTGCACTGAGGATAGTTGGCGCATCCTACAAAGGCGCCATGCTTGCCCTTGCGGCGCACGAGCGCACCCCCACACTCTGGGCACGTCCTCCCCGTGGGCTGTGGGGCCTCACGCGCGATCTCGATGCGCGGCATCACCTCGGACGCCCGCGCCAGCGCCGGCTCTAGGCCCGCCCAGAACCGCTGCAGCGTCGACACGCGCTCCGCCCTCCCGTTCGCGATGTCGTCCAGCTGATCCTCCATGCGCGCCGTGAACCCATACTCAAAGAGATCTGGAAAGGCGGCGACCAGCATGTCGCACACGGCAAAGCCGAGCTCGGTGGGCGCCAGCGCTTTCCCTTGCCGGTGCACGTACGCCCGATCGAGGATGAGCGCGACCATGGCGGCAAACGTAGAAGGCCGACCGATGCCGCGGCGCTCTAGCTCCTTGATTAGCGACGCTTCCGTGTAGCGTGGAGGGGGTTGTGTCCAGTGCTGCTCGGGGATCAGCTCCAACAGGTCGAGCGCCTCGCCCGCAGACAGCGCAGGCAGGGCCTGTGCGTTCTCCCCCTCGTCGCCGACGTCCGCGACCTCCTCGTAGACCCTCAGGAAGCCGTCGAACAGGCACACCCTGCCTTGGGCGCGGAAGAGGTAGGGCAGTGGCGACGTGCGCGTGTCGCGCGTGGTGGGTATGTACGCCGTTGTCACCTCGTAGAGCGCAGGCGCCATCTGGCTGGCGATGAAGCGCCGCCAGACCAGCTCGTACAGCCGCGCCTGCCTATCGTCGAGGTGCTCTCGCACCTGCCTGGGCGCACGGTGCGGATCCGTGGGCCGGATCGCCTCGTGCGCTTCCTGGGCTGACTTGACACGTGTCTTGTACTCTGGCGCCTGCGCGGGCAGGTAACGCTCCCCCCAGTAACGCGCAATCACCTCGCGTGCTGCCTGTTGCGCTTCGACAGAGACCGCTGTCGAGTCGGTACGCATGTAGGTGATCAGGCCAACCGTGCCTTCGGCGCCGAGATCGACCCCTTCGTACAGCTGCTGTGCGATGCGCATCGTGAGTTGGGGCGGATACCCCAACGCCTTCGCGGCGGCTTGCTGCATCGTGCTCGTGGTGAATGGGGGCCACGGGCGGCGGGTACGCTGCCGGACTTCTGTGCGATCCACCCAGTAGGCGGCGCCCTCCAAGGCGTCGACGATCGCCTGCGCATCCTCCCGGTGCTTGAGGTCAGGCGCTTGCGCCACCCCATGCTCGTCATAGATGCGCCACAGCTGCGCACGGAAAGGCTGGGGATCGTCGATCTGCTGCGCGAGCAGCGCCTCGATGCTCCAGTACTCGACCGGCACAAAGGCCTCGATCTCGCGCTCACGATCGACCACCAGACGCAGCGCCGCGGTCTGCACGCGTCCAGCAGACAGCCCCTTCACGCCACGGATGCGTCGCCACAGCAGCGGGCTGATGCTGTACCCCACGAGCCGGTCCAGGATCCTGCGCGTGTGTTGGGCTTCGACGAGCGACTGGTTGAGACTGCCAGGACGCCGAAAGGCCTGCTCGATCGCGCCCTTGGTGATCTCGTGAAAGGTCACCCGCCGGACCTCGGTCCCCTTGGGCAGCACGCGACTGAGGACCTGCAGCACGTGCCAGGCGATCGCTTCCCCTTCGCGGTCGAGGTCAGTTGCCAGATACAGAACGTCCGCATCGCGTGCCGCGCTTCGGAGCCGCTCGATCGTCTGCTTCTTGCGCGGCGCAATGACATAGCGCGGGCGAAAGCCATGCTCCACATCGATCCCGAGCGCCTTGCGCGGCAAGTCACGGATGTGTCCCATCGACGCGCGCACGCTGTACTCGCGCCCCAAGATGCGGCCGATCGTCTTGGCCTTGGCTGGGCTTTCGACCACCACCAGTCTCGTGCCCAGATCGCGCCCCCTTTCCTTGTGTGCCCTGAGACCATTGTACCATCTTTGCACGTGCGCTGCAATGACTGCGTCGCTGTCCCCTGTCCCGCGGATAGGTTGCATGCCAGCAGATAGTATGGTAAGATTAGTGGGTGTGTATCTGTCTACCGATAAGGAGTGCTAGATGGTATTCCGCGACCAGCAGCTGCACTGTGAAAAGTGCGGCAAGACGTTCTTTTTCACAGTCACCGAGCAGCGCACGATCGCCGAGCGGTATGGCCTCGACCAGGTCGAGACGCCGACGCTCTGCCCTGAGTGCCGCGCCGAGACGCCAGAGGTCGCTGTGCGTGCAGAGAAGCCCCAGCAGCCAGCGCGTCAAGAACGGGTCGAGAGGGCGCCAGAGCCCTCGATCGCCGAGGCGTTCCCTCTTGAGGAGGGCGGGATCGAGGTCAAGCTGATCGGGACGGTCAAGTGGTTCAGCCGATCCAAGGGCTATGGCTTTATCACCAAGGCAGACGGCGAGGACTTGTTCTTCCACCGCGCCGAGCTCGCGCCCGGATCGGAAGGGTTGCCTGAGGATGGCCAACGCGTAGAGTTCCAGATCCGGCAGACGAGCAAGGGCCCCGAGGCATTCAACGTCAGCCTGCTGCCGGCAGAGTGAGCCGGCGCTGACGCCAAGGGCGCTATGAGGCAGCTCCAAGGTCGCACCATCAGGGCTGGTTCAGCTACGGGGATCGCGCTCGTCTCGCCGGAGCCGATCGGCTTCCTGGGCGGCGTCGACCCCGACACGGGCTGCGTCGTGGAGCGAGGACACCCTCTGGAAGGCCAGTCGGTCTCCGGGAGGGTGTTGGTTTTTCCGACGGGCAAAGGGAGCACCGTGGGGTCCTATACCCTATACCGGTTGGCGAGGAACGGGCTCGGTCCGGCAGCGATCGTCAATGCACAGAGCGAGGCAATCGTCGCCGTAGGCGCGATCATCGCCGAGATCCCGATGGTGGACCAGATCGACATCACGCAGATCGCGACCGGCGATCGCGTCACGGTTCAGGATGGAACAGTGCGCATTGAGTGAGCTGGTCTTCTGCAAGCTGGGTGGTTCGGTCCTTACAGATAAGCAGCGCACTGCCACGCCACGCCAGTCCACGATCGCGCGTCTGAGTTGCGAGATCGCAGCGGCGAGGGCAACGCGTCCCAACCTGCAGCTGGTGCTCGGACATGGCAGCGGTTCGTTTGGGCACTCTGCCGCCCACAGGTACGGCGTGCGCACTGGGATCGCCGACGGCGGCGACTGGTGGGGATACGCCGAAACCGGCGCGATGGCAGCGCGTCTCAACCGCATCATCGCCGATGCGTTGCTGCAAGCTGGCGTGCCCGTGGTGAGCGTGCAGCCCTCAGCGAGTGCGCGCTGCAGGGATGGCGCTCTGCTCTGGATGGCACACGACGCGATCGAGCACGCCTTGCAGCACGGGCTCGTGCCGATGGTGTACGGCGATGTCGCTTTCGATGAGACGCAGGGCTGCACGATCATCTCTACCGAAGACGAGTTCGCCTACCTAGCTGAGCAACTCAAGCCGGAGCGCATCGTCCTGGTTGGCGAGGTAGATGGCGTCTACGACCGTGATCCCATCTCTGACACCCGTGCGCGCCAGATCCCGTTGATCACGCCTGCGTCCTTCCCCGAGGTAGAGACGCTCCTCGGGGGCTCGCACGGCATCGATGTGACCGGAGGGATGCTGAGCAAGGTGCGGACGATGGTTCGCCTGGTGGCATGCGGGCATACGCTGCGCGTTGACATGGTCTCGGGTCGCGTGCCCGGGCAGCTGCAGCAGGCGCTTACCACCGCGGACGCTCCCTCTGGCACTGTCATCGCGCCAGCATAGAAATCGACCGGCGCTTCGCCGGATACGGAAAGGAACAGTTCGTGACGAGTGCTATCCCCATACTATGGTCTGTGATCTCAGTTGTGCCAGTGCTCAGCCTATTGGTCTTTGTGCACGAGTTCGGGCACTTTATCGTGGGCAAGAAGGCGGGCGTGCGCGTGCGCGAGTTTGGCTTTGGTTACCCCCTCGGTGCCGACCGCCCTCCCGCCGAGCGACCGCTCTGCTGGAAGGTCGCGGAAGACAAGGCAGGTACCGTCTACACCTTCAACTTGATTCCGTTCGGCGGCTTCGTCAACCTGGGCGAGAATGACCCGGATGACCCCGAGAGCCTGGCACATTTCCCCAAACGTGTCCGCCTGGCAGCCCTCCTGGCAGGCCCGGCGATGAACCTGGTCGCCGCGTTCGTGATCTTTAGCATCGCTGCGCTCGTCGGGTACCCGCGCGCCTTCCTCGGGGTGGGCATCCACGACGTGGCGGTTGGCTCCCCAGCCGAAGCCGCCGGGATCAAGGCGGGAGACGTGATCATGCGCGTTGGCGACATGCACCTCGAGGACTTTGCCGTCGACGCGGATACCGCGATCGCGATGGTCAGCAGCGTGGTCGAGTATGTGGCGCCGCGCGCGGGGCAACCCGTGCCCGTGGTCATCCAGCGGGGCGTCGGCGCCGATGCGGAGCAGATCGAGCTCGTGGTAACGCCGCGCGCGGACGAGAACGGCGACGGCAAGATGGGCGTCAGCATTGGACCCGAGCTGGTGGGTGCCGAGCGCGTCAAAGCCTCGTTCCTAGAGGCCCTCCAGTTCGGCATATCCGAGATCGCGTACACGGTGCAGGCAACGGTGATGATCCCGATCCAGGTGATCCGCGGGCTTCTGCCCGCGGCTTCCGCCCGCAGCGTAGGACCTTTCGGCATCGCCAAACTCACCGGCGACGCCGTCCAGCAGAGCCTTGCCGCCGGTTGGGCCTACCCGATCCTGCAGCTCACCGGAGTGCTCAACGTGGCGCTCGCCATCACCAACTTGCTCCCCCTCCCCGCGCTCGACGGCGGACGGATCGCCTTTATCTTGGTGGAGGCGATCCGGGGCAAGCCACTGCCCCCGGAGAAGGAGGGCCTGGTTCACGGAATTGGGCTCATGATCTTGCTGCTCCTGTTGATCGCGATCACGATCCAGGACATCTTTGTCCCCATCCCGCAAGGCCTCAACTGGTCAGACTATCTCTACTAACCTGGACACCCTCGCAGGTGCCACGGCGGGACGCTGTCCATCTGGACAGCGTCTCGCCTAGGGCGAAACGCGCACGATCCGGTAGATCGGGATCGCGGACCAGTCATAGACGAGCGTCTCGTCGACGATCTGTTTGCCTTCTTGCGCCACGATCGTGCCAAACAACTCCCAGCGGTTCTGGAACAGCGGCTGCACCCGGAACACATAGCGCGCCTCTGCGTGTGCCAGCTGCTCCCGCACGCGGACCCCAAAACCGGGATCGGGATTCCCGCGGTCCGCGTACCCGAACACCTCGATCGGGTTGACCTCGCCCGCAGTCAGGAACTGCACGACATCCTGAATGCCAAAGTCCATGGCGACGACTCGCGTCGCGCCCTCAGCGCGGAGCGCCTCCACCAGCCGGTACGAAGCGTGCGTGTGGTCGCCCTTGCCCCCGATCTGCGACAGCTCGCGGTGATAAGCCAGGTCGACTTCTAGGTCATCATAGACGAGCACGCCTACCGGGAGCAGCGCCACCAGCAACCCCACGCTGATCCCGGTCGCCCATCCGAACCGTCTGAAAGGCCCGATCCGACCCAGGTGGAGCCGATCCGCCCCCGTTCGCCGCGCGATCAGATCCACGACCGCAGCCACGACCAGTGGGGGCCACGGAGTGACGATCGCAAGGTGGGTGAACCACAGCGCGGTGGGCGAGAACACACTGAGCACGATCATGCCGGCGATCACCAGCACGGGAAAGAGCACACGGCGCGTGTCGGCGCGCGCACGGAGCCAGGGCGCCGCTGCGAGGGCGAGCACGCCGCCAACGTAGACCTTCCAGTGCGGTTCCCAGCGAGCCATCTTCCAGGCGAGGTAGACGAACGCGATCGTCAGACAGGCGGCGCCCAGCCCCGTCCCGAGCATCGCCAACAGGCGCATGCGTCGCAAGCGGGCGATCAAGCCCACGCACACGCCCGCTGCGGCGCCTATGCCCAGGATGGCGAACGCCCACCGCCCCTCGTGGAGAGGCAGCGCGAACAGCACTGCGTACCCACCCACAACGGTAAGCGCAACCGTGCCGCGCACGGGTAGGGCGTCGCGCCTCTCCCCTCCCGCACGCCCATACAGCGCAAAGGCAGCGATCCCCGCGGCGCTCAGGAATGCTGAGGGCCATCGCCAACTGGCGTACGGGTTGATCGACAGGTACCAGAACGTCTCCCCGTTCAGCACCGACCGCAGCTCCTTGATCCGCTCCCGCAGGTTCTCGCCGATGCGTGCGTTGTCCACCTCATAGTAGGACACGCCGAGCAGGTTGTCGCGGATATAGTGCACGGTCGAAAGCGTGCGCACGTTAAAGACGATCAGCGGCAGCAGGCCGATCACAAACAGAACCACCGCGATCCCCAAGTCTCGACGGCGCACCTGGATGCCCAGCGGAGCCAGCGAACGCGCGCGGCAAGCCGCGGCGACGCGGTCAAGATTGAGCAGCACGAACGCTGCGCCCACGCCTGCCAACAGCCAACCGAACAGGAACTTGGCGCTCACCCCGAGGCCGAACAGGAACGCGCCCAGATAGAGGTAGCGCGATCTGGAACTGCGCCACCAGCGCAGCCAAGCCCACGCTCCCGCCAGCGAGATCGGGATCGTCACAGACGTGACAAAGACGCCTTGCCTGCTCCAGAAGACAAAGGATGGACCGACCGAGATCAACAGCACTGCCAGCACCGCGACGCGCCGGTTATACAGCTCCCGCGCCAGCGCGTACAAAAAGACCATCGCAGCCACCGATTGGAGGATCGCCATCGTGCGAAGCGTAGGCACGGACACCCCAAACAGGGCGAAGAACGGGATTGCCATGTACGTGTTCACGCTGGCGATGTACTCATAGATCATCACGGGCAGGCGTAGCCCGAGCACCTCGATGCACACGTCCTTGTAGCACTCGACCTCCTGCCCGCGCACGAGCTGCATCGCCGGCAGGACCTCCAGCGCCTCGTCGGTGTGAAGTCCGGGGAGATCGATCTGGTGAAAGGTGAGCGCCATAAAGATGGCACACGAGAGGGTCAGTGCGGCGACGTCGCCCGACCAGGCGAGCAGCAGCCCGCGCATACGCTTCACGATGTGCCACTCCGGCGCGCGGGGCCTTCGACTGCCTTCCGGACGCTCGTCTGGCGCAGGCGGTAAACGCCCAGGATGCATACCCAGTGGAAGACCAGGCGGCACAGGAGCGGCTCAAACGCATCTGGAAAGAGCGACTGTAGCATGTCCAGGCGGAAGGGCGCATCCGGGTGCTCATCGATCGTCTTGCGACTGCTGAGGAGCTTGCGAAGCCACGTGTAACGCACGTATGGATGGTACGCCCAAGGCACCGTCGCGATCACGACGCCGCCCGGCGCCAGCAGCCGTCGCGTCTCGGCGACAATCCGGTCCGGGTACGCGGTATGCTCGAGAATGTCGACGAGCAGGATCAGGTCAAAACTCGCGTCGCGAAACGGCAGCTGCACCCCGTCTGCGACCGCTAGCCGGTCGGATTGCAGAGATCCCTCTTTGAGATAGCGCGCAGCCTGCTGCACGTCGTCGGGGCTGATGTCTATCCCCACTACGTCGTAGCCCTCGCCTCGGAGAGGGATCACCATGGGACCGGTGTTGCAGCCCAGGTCGAGGACGCGCACGTCCGGCTTGAGCGCGAGCTCAATCGTGATCAAGCGCATCAGCGTCGCGATTCGATTGCTGTGGAAGACCTTCTCAAAGTAGTTGCCGTGGAGTTGGGCGTGGTAGAGGTCGTGCCCGAACCCATCGTGGGAGGCGCCCGTGACCATCACCGGGATCTCGCGATCTACAGGATAGCGAGACCCGCAGTGCGGGCAGACGATCTGATGCCGCCCAAAGTCGAGCTCGCCGTGACAGGCGGGGCAGACGAGGAGCGACTGTAAGCCTCGATCGATCATGCTCTGCCCTTGCTCACTCCTGGACGAGCACAGCGATGTTCGTGATCGCGCTGTCCCAGTCCCACCCTGACGCGTACACGCGTACGCTCTCGATGTAGGCTGGACGGATGTCGCCCAGTGTGCGCATCAAGTTATCCGTCTCAAACAGGTACCACTCTGCCTGCGGGATCTCGGTCCCGTTTACCATGGGACGCCAACCAGGGCCCGTCCCCGGGTCGAGGTAGTAGAACCCCCAGTACCGAGAGCGCGGCGTGTCAGCCGAGTCGCGGTAGCGCAGCTCGACCATCACCGGGAACTCGGTGCTCTCATAGCCGCCGCCGCGCAAGCTCTGCGAGTTGACGAGCACCTCAAAGCTGACCGTCAGCGACTCGAAATCGCGTACGTCCTTGCCGATCGGCTGGATAATGCTCGTCTCGCCATGCGTCCGGGCGCCAAAGCGCGCGAACGAGAGCACCGTCTTGCCCCCCTCCGCCACGATCTCGGCTGTGCCATAGGGGTCCGCCTCGCTGTCACGCTGCGCAGGCTGCACTTCCCACCCTCGTCCGAGCGGCGAGGAAAAGTCACCGTTCACGATCAGGTTCTGCTCCGGCGGCAGGCGTCCCTCGATCGGTTGTCCTTCCACGATCCGGCAGCGCCCACTGTTGAACGCCAGTCTGTCGTTGGCGGTGATCACAGTCGCTTCGCCGGGGCGGATCGTCCGGATGGCGAGCTGTGTCTCCTGTGCGTCGATCTCGATCGAGTAGCTGCCTTCTTTGAGCTGTATGTAGGCGTGCGGCGAGTGCACGCCAATGTAGGCCGTGCCCTTGATCGGCGAAGCCACGGCGATGCCCACGCGACCGTGCACGACACGGACCTGCAGATCGTTGGGCCTGCCGCTTGCCGCAAAGCGAGGCGAGCGAACGCGCTCCAGCACAACCTCGGTATTGTTGTACAGGGTGAGGGTACTGTCATCAAAGAGGCGAATGAAGGCTCGCAGGTGCTCGTCCGTCGCGATCGTCGAGCCCTCCGGGACCTCCTGGTTGCGGTCGGCAACGGCGATCATGTCCAATGCGCCGGGCAAGCGGACATACACGACGCCATCGATCGGCTCCTCGAGGACCGTATCTTGGACATCCGTGGCATGGACGATGTAGTACCGGATTCCGAGCGGTACGCCGACCAGGATCGCGCAAAAGGTGACAAAGCCGGCAAGGACGACTGCCCAGGCCCGATTCAGTACCGTGCTATCCACCTAGAAACGCACCTCATAGCTGGAGAACCCACCTCTGGCGGCGCTCCATTCCGCATCCACACGTCTCACCGATGCCGCGGAGGGACCTGACTCCAGAAAGGCGAGGAGCTCGCGCAGCGCCCGAGGTGGTCCTTCAGCCACCACCTCCACTGTACGGTCCATCCGGTTGCGCACGTAGCCCCGCAGGCCAAGCCGGCGCGCGACCTCGCGCGTGCGCCAGCGAAAGCCCACCCCTTGCACGTAGCCGTGCACGACCGCTTCGAGGCGGCTCTCCTCTCCGTTCATGTCTCCCTCACAGCAAGGTACGGATTATAGCATGAGGCGCCCGAAACGCCAAGTCTCCGGCGCCGCTTGCCATTCAGACCCCTATCCCACGGCGCGCTGGATCTTGACGATCGCCGCGACAATGTCGTCCATGTCCTCGTGGTCGCCAAGCAGCATGCTCTGCTGCAGCCAGATCGTACGCTGACACAGCTCCTCGGCAACCGGGCACGCGGGCAGCGTCGGCAGATCGGCCTCGCCGCTGTCCCACAGACCGACCGCACCCGCCTGCTCCGCCAGGGCGCGCCGGATCGCCGGACTATGGTTCAGCGGCACGTACCCTGCCGAGCAGGGAATGCCTTCCGCGCGCAGCATCGCCAGGAACGCACGGCAGGTCACCTCGCCAAAGGCGTGAGGGTCGTACGTGGCGATGTACAGATGCCAGGCGTGTGCCGTGACCCGCGGATCGACATGCGCGGGCAGGATCCCGTCCACGTCTGCGAGCCGCTGGCTCAGGTAGGAAGCGTTGTCGGCGCGGCGTGCCATGTGCTCCGATAGGCGCTCCAGCTGTGCGAGCAGCACGGCGCCCTGCCACTCTGTCATGCGATAGTTCCATCCCAGGAACTCGTGCTGGTACCACGCCCCATCCCGGATGCGCCCCACATTGTGCAGCGACCAGCAGCGCTCCGCCAGCTCCGGGTTGTTGGTCACGATCGCCCCGCCTTCGCCGGCGTTGATGTTCTTGCTCGCCTGGAAGCTAAAGCAGCCCAGATCGCCGATCGCGCCCACCGGGCGGTCCCGCCAACTGGCGCCCCAAGCCTGGCACGCGTCCTCCAGCACGTACAGACCGTGCCGCTCTGCGACGTCCAGGATCCCGTCCATGTCGCACGGACACCCGCCGATGTGCACCGGTACGATCGCCCTGGTGCGCAGCGTGACCGCACCCTCGATCAGCGCTGGGTCGATCAGATAGGTCCGTGGGTCCACGTCGACAAATACAGGTACAGCGCCAGCGAGAAACGCAGCGCTCGGAGTGGCGACAAACGTGTAGGGCGTGGTGATCACCTCATCGCCCGGGCCGATGCCGAGGGCCCGCATGGCGATCTCGAGCGCCGACGTCCCGCTCGTGACGCACAGCACGTGCTCGGCCCCCTGAAAAGCTCCGAAGGCACGCTCAAAGCGCGCCACCTTGTCCCCATTCAGGATCCCCCAACGACCCGAATGCAGCACCTCGAGCAGCAACCGCTCCTCTCGCTCATCCCAGATCGGCCACTCTGGAAAGGGGATCGTCCGCGTCGGCTCGCCGCCGTGGATGGCTAGTACGCTCATGCTGTCCTCCGCTAGACTTGCTCACCGGGTGCGCCGCACAGGCCATGCAGGACGACCGACAGCGCACCAAACACGTGGTCGGCCTGCGGTTCGACTAGTGGAGCACGACATGTACCGTGACTTCCCGCCGCCCGTCCTGTGGGATAGGCACCACCCTCCCCTCAATCGGACGCCCGTCTACGCTCAGCGACACCGCGTGCCCAGGCCCCGCGCGCGTGACAGAGATGCGGTACGTGACGCCCCTCAGCACGCGCGTTGCCTGAAAGCCCTCCCAGGCGGCAGGCAGGACGGGCGCGATCTCCAGTCCATCGTACACCGGGCGGATGCCCAGGATCCACTGGGTCACGGCGACATAGTTCCAGGCAGCCGTCCCCGTCAGCCACGAGTTCTTGGCCTCGCCGTGGGTCGGCGCATCGCGTCCAGCGATCATCTGCGCATAGACATAGGGCTCGCAGCGGTGCAGGTCGCTCATCGACTCGCGCGCCGAGGGATTGATGCGCCTATAGTAGTCAAAGGCGGCGTCGCCGCGACCGATCATCGCCTCGGCGATCATGATCCATGGGTTGTTGTGGCAGAATATCCCCGCATTTTCCTTGTACCCAGGCGGATACGACGAGATCTCGCCCAGGTGCAGGTAGTATCTCGAGTACGCCGGTTGCTGCAGCACGATCCCGTGTGGCGTCGCGAGGCGCTCCGCAACCGCATCCAGGGCAGACGCCGCCTTGCCGTCGTCGAGCCCGATCCCGGCCATCACGCAAAAGCCCTGCGGCTCGATGTAGATCTGGCCCTCGTCACACGCGCTCGATCCCACGGGCTGCCCGAAAGCGTCATAGGCGCGCAGGAACCACGTCCCATCCCAGGCATGCGCTTCGACGGTCCTGACCATGTCGCCGGCTGACCGCGCGTACTGCTCAGGCGGCGCCACGGGCAGTCGGGGCACACACCCCTGCGCGCGCCGGCTCAGCTCAGCCATCTCGCGCGCGGCAAGGACGTACAGCGCGGCGATGAACACCGACTCGGCAACGCCCCCCTCGCGGTTAGTGGTCGTCTGGAACGACTCGCCAGGCTCCTCGGAGAAGCAGTTGAGGTTCAGGCAGTCGTTCCAGTCCGCTCGCCCGATCAGCGGCAGCCCGTGCGGGCCAAGGCGCGCCTCGGTGTACCGCATGCTGCGCTGCAGGTGCTCGTATAGGGGCTCCTCGGTCCCGGGAGTGTTCTCGTACACGACCGGTTCGCCCAGGATCCCCCAGTCATCGGTCTCCTTGAGGTAGGCGGCGACGGCGAGGACGAGCCAAAGCGGATCGTCGTTGAAGCCACTGCCAACCGCATCGTTACCCCGCTTGGTGAGTGGCTGGTACTGGTGGAAGGCGCCCCCGCTTTCGAGTTGCGTGGCAGCCAGGTCGAGGATCCGCTCCCGGGCGCGCGACGGGACCATGTGCACGAACCCGAGCAGATCCTGGTTCGAGTCGCGGAAACCGAGCCCGCGTCCGATCCCCGACTCAAAGAAGGACGCAGACCGCGAGACGTTGAACGTCGCCATACACTGGTAGGGATTCCAGACATTGACCATGCGATCGGTGTGTATGTCCGGCGTGACGACCTGGTAGACGCCACGCAGCTCGTCCCAGTAGGCACGCAGCGCCGCAAAAGCGGCATCGAGCTGCGCTGCTTGCCTGTGACGCTCGATCACTGGCAGCACGGTCGTCTTGTTGATCGTCTGCGAACCAGGAGGGTCGAACTTGTGCGCAGGCGGGTTCTCGTGGTAGCCCAGGAGGAACGCGATCTGCCGCGACTCGCCAGGCGCCAGCGTGAGCTTGACCTGCAGCGCGCCGACGGGAGACCACCCGTACGCGTGCGAGTTGGTGCACGCACCGCAGGCGACCGCCTGCGGGTCCGCCCACCCACGGTAGGGACCCAGGAAGGCTTCCCGCTGCGTATCAAAGCCGGCGATCGGCTCCGAGCAAGCCAAGTAGGCAAAGTGGTCCCGTCGCTCGCGGTATTCGGTCTTGTGGTAGATCACGCCGTCGACGATCTCGACCTGACCGGTGCTATAGTTGCGTTGGTAGTTGCTCGCGTCGTCGAGCGCGTCCCACAGGCAGAACTCGACGCAGCCAAAGACCGATAGCGTTGCCCTGTTGGAGCGATGGTTGGTGACGGTCAGCTGCCACACCTCCAGGTCCTCACCAAGCGGCACAAAGTAACGCGTCTGCGCGGCGATCCCGGCACACGAAGACCCGATCACCGTATACCCCATGCCATGCCGGCACGAGTAGTCCTCGATTGCGTGCCGCGTGGGCTGCCACGAAGGCGACCAGAAGCGCCCTGTGGCGTCATCGCGCAGGTAGATGTAGCGCCCACCATAGTCCGTGGGCACGTTGTTGTACCGGTAGCGCGTGATGCGACGCAGGCGTGCGTCACGGTAGAACGAGTAGCCCCCCGCGGTGTTGGAGATGATGGCAAAGTAGGCTTCGCAGCCCAGGTAGTTGATCCAGGGCAGCGGCGTGTCCGGACGAGTGATGACGTACTCGTGATGCTCGTCGTCATAGGTTCCGTAGCGCATCGGTCCTCCTCTCCCCAGCAGCCGGCGGGCGCCTGGTGCTGCGCCCCGATCAGGAGCCAGGCGCCTACTCCCAGTTTGGCAGCGAGACCTGGGCCATATAGTTCGACTCGTTCCAGTGCGGTGGGCGGACCGGGCGGTAGCGTGGCCCTGCTGGCAAAGGCGCGTCCGCACGATAGATCCAGATCGCGTTCGTGTCCCACGTAACCAACTCATCCCGTCCATCGCCGGTGAGGTCGAGCGAGGTGCAGCAGTAGTGCGGATGCCCATCCTTAGGCAGCATCACGACCCGTCGTCCCCGTCCGTCGATCAGCCCGCCCTCCACGGGATGGGCAGAGACAAACAAATACTCCTGCCCATCGCCCGTCCAGTTGACCGGGGTGAGCGCACTGGCATATGGCACCAGGTCGAACGTGTCGAGCAGCCGGCCCGCGCAGTCACAGACCGCTGTCACGCCAGGCTGGCCCCAGAAGGTGATGATCACGAACTCCAGGCCTGGCAGGTCGGGGCGCACGTTCGCCACAGCCAGCTTTTGCACGTGGCCCCAGCCGTGCTTTGCCAACAGCTCACCCTCGGCGGTACTGAGCAGGAAACCCTCGTCGCCCGCCGCCTGCGCGACCAAGATCCGCTCCGGGTGCTGTGGGTCAAAAGCCCCGATCGCCGTCGCGTCCTGGTGGTCGCCTAGGGGCAGCTCCCAGAGCAGGCTCCCATCCTGATCGAGCATCGCATAGCCTGCCATCACCTCATCGCACCCGTCGCCATCGATGTCGTAGGCGCAGGGAAAATGCCCCGTGCGGCACTCAAAGTGCCATAGCTCGCGCAGATCGCTGTCCAGTGCCCAGATGTTCTGGTAGCGGTCCTTGATCAGGATCTCTTGCGCCCGAGGCCCGCCGCTGAGATTGCAGAAGGCGAGCGCATCGCCCACGATCCGGTGGAAGGGACGTCCACCCACCCCCGTCTGGCGTGAACGGGGCGTGGGTGCAGAGCGGATGATCTCGCCGGTTCTGCCATCCGCCACCCAGATGCGTAGGTCCTGGCAGTAGAACACCTCGGCGCATCCGTCGCCGTCCATATCGTACACCTGGAAGCAGTTATCCGATGTGGCTGGTTTGAAGCCCCGCGTGGGCGCGCCGCGCTGCCACAGCACCCTGCCGTCGAGGTCGACCGCCGTGATACAGCTGATCGCCGGGTAGTTGTCGCCGATCATGTCGACCCGCTGCGTGATGACCATCTCGAGTTCGCCATCCCCATCCAGGTCGCCGAAGCGTATGTTCCGGTCCGTCCCGAATCCGGAGGTCGGGATCGTCTTCCAGAGCACAGGCCTGGGCAGCGCCGCGCCCTGCACGCGTTCGTCCTCTGCAGCAGCACGCGCGCGCGCCTCGGCGGCAGCGACCTCCTCTTGGCTTGCCGTCACGCGCAGCGCCGCAAAGCGCGCTGGAACCTGCGCCCAGAACCCCACCCGTCCATGCCGGTAGACTGGGCCTTCCGCGACCAGGACCTGTGCGCCATCGATCTCGACTGTCAGTCGCTCACCGCAGCACTGAACGCGGAACGCATAGTACCGATCGACGTCAAACGGATGCCCACGCGAGGCGAGCAGCGTATCTGTGCCGTTGTCGCGGTGGATCAGCGCGACCTGTCCCCGCGTGACCCGGACCAGGTCGTAGCAGCGTGCGTTCTGATAGCGCACCACCAGGCCACATGCCCCCTCAAAGCTCAAGGGCCGGATTTCCGCCTCGTAGGCATAGTCGCCCCAGTGCCGGTCTCCGGCGACGAGCATCGGGGGACCGGCGTGGGCCACCTGCGTGTGGGCCATGACGCGCCGCCCGCCCTCATCCAAGACCGTCCAGTTCGGACCACGCCCCTGGTTCCACGAGCTATGGATCGTCACCCCCGTCCAGCGCCCGATCGTGCGATCGACCACGTGGTACTCGCCTTCGGCAGAGATCGGATAGGTCGACGACGTGCCCACCGCAAGATCGGCGAACGTCTCGAGCAGGATGACGTGTTCACGCTTCACGGGTGTCCACTCCTCTTGTCCCGGTCTTACGGCGCGCGGGCGCCGTGCTGCATCCCACTGGGCTTGCGCGATCAGTGCCGCTGCAGCAGGTCCAGCAGCGCCCGGTCGAGCTGATGCCCGTGCCACTCCTCGTAGGCGACGTCGGCACGCCCCGAGTCTACCACGCCGAACGCGCCGCGCAGGTTCCACAGCGCATAGCCGATCCCCGCCTCCGTGAGGATATCGAGCACATCCCCCAGCCAATGCAGGAACACGCGATGTGGCGTGTGGTTGAACGCTCCCCCCTCCCCGCAGTGCACGCCCACGCCTTGGTCCGCGAGTGCGATCCAGGGCGCGTACCGCTCGCGCAGCGCGCTGCGGTCCCACGTCCTGCCCTGGTACGTCCCGGGCCACGTCGGGAGAGGCCATCCCTCCTGCGCGACCCACGAGGCTTGGTAGTGGGTGATCCCCATCGGATCGTAGGCACGCGTGCTCTGCGCCACGTCGAGGTCCGCCAGTTCGGGCAGAGCATCACGTCCCCACGCCAGTCCATCGACCACAATCAGCCGGTCGGGATCGACGTCGCGAATTGCGCCCACTGCCGCGCGGATCACCCGCTCGTGATCTGCGCGTGACATCGTGGGGCGCGGATCGGTCGGTTCGTTGACCAAGTTGAAGGAGAGCTGGTCGGACGGGATGCCCTTGTAGCGGCGCGCAAAGAGCTGCCAATGGAAGCAGAAAGCATCCAGCCCGGCCTGGTCCTGCCAGAGGTTGTACGGCTCCTCGCGCTCACGGTTGACCGAGTAGCCGGGCGCGCGGTGGAAGTTGAGGTCGATGTGCACGCCGTAGGTGCGCCCGTACTCGACGACGCGGTCCACCTTCTCGAGCATCCGTTCGTCCACCTGGTACACGTCGTCGCCAACCGTCCAGAGGGTGTAGCACATGGGGATGCGGGCAAAGTCAAACCCCCACTCCGACATCCACCGAAAGTCATCCTCTTGAAAGTCGCCCTCGCTTCGCGTGGTGAACATCTCGAGCAGGTTGAAACCCCGCCAGCGAGGCAATCTGCGGCGGGTCGCCGCCGTGCCCGCAGGCGAGCCGTGGCTCGCGGACGAGCCTGTACCGGGATCGCCGGTTCTCGTGTATCCGGACATCGTTACCTCCCTATAGGTGGGCGCCGGTCAGGGCGCCGACGGATCGAATCCAATCTGCACGGATGACATAGCCCCCCTCGCGGTGCGCGCGTCCAAGCCAGGGCAATCAGCGCTCATTGTCTGGCGGGCGGACGATCTGCATGAACGACTCGGCATACCTGAGGCCGACCTCCGCTCCTGTGCTGGTCGCCCACTGCCGGATCATAGCCTCGTAGTCTCGCCGACCGTCGAGCTGGCTCACGTGCTTCCGAAGCGCCTGCACCTTGACTTCGATCGTGTCCGAGATGTCGACCCACGTGTCTGTGTGTTGGGCCGAGGCGATCATGATGTGCCGCACGCGATAGGGCTCCAGCCCCTCGCTCTCGACCTGCTCCTGGAACGAGAGGGGCATCGCTGCCGTGGGCGAGAGCGCGTCGAGCGCCGCCTGCCCGACCGCTCGGTGGTCGGGATGGTTGATGTACGACCCACCCACGTAGAGCCGCGTAGGGTCAAAGCAGATCGCGATCTCGGGCCTGAACTGCCGGATCTCGCGGACCAGGTCGCGGCGCAGCGACAGAGAAGGCGTCACCTCGCCGTCGCGATATCCGAGAAAGGCGACCTCATCCACGCCAACCGTACGCGCTGCAGCCCGCTGTTCCTCCTCGCGCCGCCGCGCCAGATCCTCGCGCGTCACCCCACGCTGGTGGGTCCCGGCGTCGCCGCTGGTCGCCAGCACGTAGCGCACCACGGCGCCCGCTCGCACCCACTTGGCGACCGTCCCCGCACAGACAAACTCGATGTCATCTGGATGGGCGGCGATCACCAGCGCACGGGCGGGCGGCGCGGGTTCGCTCTTGACCTGGTTCATATGTGCTCCTTCTGTCTGTAGGTGCGGGTGCGCCTCGCACCCTAGTCGTCGATCTCTTGCTCGCGCCCCGGGTAGGACGTCTCGCCATCGTAGCAGTACCAGGCGAGATCGACTGCCGCGCGACGCCCGTCGATCCACAGCGGCCGGCCCACCTCATCCTCCGCGCCTGCAAGGGCAGCGCCGACACCCGCACGCGACACGACGCCATCGCGTTCGGCGGCGCGGTCGATCGCGTCAAGCAAGAGCGAGGCTGCATCGTAGGCGAGTGCAGCCCACGGTCCGGGAGCTGTGCCGCTCAGCGCACGGTAGCCGGTGACAAAGGCGCTCTGGGGGGACACGTCGGCGTAGACGGGCGCTGTAACAGCATAGCACGTGTTCCTCGCACTCCGCCCCGCGATCTGCGGCAGCTGGACTCGTCCCAGCGCAGGCCCGCCCCACAGCGGCGCCTCGATCCCAGCGCCGCGTATCGCAGTGAGCGCGCCCGCCGCCGAGAGCACGTCGCCGTCGAACAGGATGCCATCCACGGGTAAAGCCGCCAGTGCGGCGACGTCCCACGGCTCTTGGTAGACCCCTCCCGCGTGCGGCGCCAAGAGCTCGCCGACTACGCCGCTCGACTCCCCACTGCGCAGGAGCGCTGTCCTAGCGCCCGCGCGCCCCAGCAGTGCGCGCGCCAAGTGCGCCGGATCTGGGCCCATGCAGAACACACCTTCGGACACAGGAGCAGTGGGCGCGAGTGCACACCCGACCGGGGCAACCAGCGGCACCCCCCGCTCAGCGTAGACAGGAGCCGACGCGCGCCACGCCGCGTCCGAGAAGGGACCGATCGCGCCGACCACGTCGCCGTCCACGCCGAGCTTGGATGCTTGGAACGCGGAGCGGGACGGCTCATCATCGTCGTTCAGGGCGACCAACTCGACCATGTTTCCCCCCGCGCCGCCCCTCACATTCCGCTCCTGCACAGCCCACTTGACCGCATACAACGCTTCGTAGCCAAGCGCCCGGTATCGACCCTCAAAGGGCGCTACGAGCCCGATTTTGACCAGCGGGAGCGTGCTGCGAGGCGCAAGGTCGGCGCGCGCGGGCTGGCAGCCTGGCAGGCCCCAGAGGGCGACCAGCAGCAGGACCAGGGCGACACACCTCCTCCATACAGGGCACACGCCGCGCTACACCTCCACGCTTACTGAATGGACTCGCGCACCCACTGCAGGGGATCCACCTGCACGCCCATCACCCGCATCTCCCAGTGCAGGTGAGCGCCGGTCGAGAGACCGGTGTTCCCGACCCGTCCCAGCACGTCGCCCGTGCTCACCGACTGACCGACCTCGACCCCGATCTCGGACAGATGCCAGAAGCCCGTCATCACCCCGCGTCCGTGGTCCACGATCACGGCGTTTCCCCGAACCTGGAGCGGTTCGGCGAGCACGACGCGACCGGGCGCGGTGCACAGAACGGGCGTGCCCTCGGCGGCGTCATAGTCTACGCCGCCGTGATAGCTGGTCGCTGGGCCTCCATCGTAGGAACGGCGCATCCCAAAGGCAGACGTGATCGCGTGCTCCTCGGCAAGGGGCATGGAGAACGGTCCCTGCCAGACGCCGGGCAAGGTCACCTCGGTCATGGTCGCGTGCACCCGCTCCGCTTCGGCTGCGACCAGCTTGGGGTCGAGTAGCTTGGCCTTCTCGGCAGAGAACGTCAGGTACTGCACCCCAAAGGAGCCCGACGTGACATAGACCATGCTGCGGACCGACGTCTCACGCCCGCCCTGGCGCGCCAGCAGGTCTAGGGCATAGGCGCCCGGAGAGGCCATCGGATGGATGCCAATCAGCGTCCGGTAGCGTCCACCCGTGCCGACGAAGAGCAGGGCGCGCCCGTCGAATTGCCCGCTCACGTCGGCCTCGCCATGGATCTCGACTGCCAGCTGGACGGTCTGTCCCTGCGCGGCGACGACCGGGACGAGGGTCAGATCGACAAACGGGGACGGCAGGCTCGAGGCGCCCTCCCCAGAAGGAATGAGGAGCCGTTGGCCCACATAGATCAGGCTCGGGTTCGCGATCGCGTTGAGTTGAGCGATCGCCCACACAGAGACCCCATACCGCGCGCCGATCCGTGCCAGCGTATCTCCCGCCTCTACCACGTGCACTTTGCCCCGTGATACCGCGACCTCCTCGACCGCCACAGGCACGACCAGGATCTGCCCTACGAAGATCAGGTTGGGGTTGGTCAGGCGGTTGGCCTGGGTCAGCAGATCGGTGCCGATGCCATAGCGGCGGGCGATCAGGGCGACAGTGTCACCCGGTTGGACAGTGTACGCGAAAGAGCCCGCCGCGGGGCCCTGTTTGTCGGAGGCAGGGATGACCAGGCGCTGACCGACCTCGATCCAGTGCGCATCGGATATGCCATTTGCCGCGACCAGGGCATCCACCGTCACGCCATAGCGCTCGGCGATCCAGTAGAGCGTCTCGCCTGCCGCAACGACGTGGACGATCTGTCCCTCTTGGAACGGCGGCGCAGCAGCGACCGGCGCGACCAGCATAGCCCAACACGCGAGCGCCAGCACGACTTGCCTCATCTTCCATCTCCCTGGAACGCCAGCTCGTCGCCGCGAGACACGCGATCGAGGAGTGCGGGCGCCGCCTCGACGATGTACTGCGCCGCGATGCGCGAGGCATAGTACGGACAGAAAGGGCGCGCGCGCACGGCATCTACCACGCGCCGTTCGGCGTCGAGCCACACCACTGCGATCGTCTGGAACACAAAGAACATGTGGATCGAGGTCTGCGCGATGCTCTCCCGGCGATACCAGAAGACGTATGCCTGGTCAGGGCCGAGTGTGCGGCGGAACATGAGCCCCCGCAGTCTGGACCAGTAGGTGGCGCAGTGCCTGACCCGCGAGGCCAAGGTCTGCCCCGTCGTCCGGTTGACGAGCACCTTCTCCGCCCTCCGTGCGCTGTCCGCTCCCGTACGGTGTGCACGATCCTTCTGCCGCGTATTATACCACAAACGCCGACGGGCGAAATTCCGACGCGCGCCCGAGCGGATCCTTTGACCCAGTCCGGAGACTATGCTACAATACGCCGCAGCGTCGAGAGGAGGGAGAGCTGCGCGACATATCGGTCCAGCCCGAGTACCTGGTGATTGGACATATCACGAGAGACCTCTATAACGGTGGGTACAAGCTTGGCGGGACAGCAACGTTCAGCGCGCTCACCGCCCGTGCCCTTGGCCTCCGCGCCGCCATCATCACCAGCAATGGCCCGGATATGGACCTGGACCGGCTCCCGGCGGATGTCCTGATCGAGCTGCGGCCCTGTGCCCAGAGCACTACGTTCCAGAACCTCTACCGGAACGGCCATCGGCAGCAGCACATCGGCTCCCAGGCGGCGCTGTTGCGTCCCTTGGATGTCCCTCCTGGCTGGCGTGCTCCACCGGTCGTGCACCTCGGGCCTGTAGCGCGCGAGGTGGACCTGGGGTTGGTCGACGCGTTCCCGGGATCGCTGCTGGGCATCACGCCCCAGGGCTGGATGCGTACCTGGAACCGGGATGGAATCGTTCAGCCCACGACCTGGGACCCGCCAGACGCCCTGCTGGCGCGCGCCGACGTGGTGATCCTCAGCCGGGAGGACGTGGGCGACGACATGGACCGGGTAATGCACTATGCGGAACGGACACGACTCCTGGTCCTGACCGCCGGCTGGAAGGGCGCGACGGTCTACCACGGCGGCAGTACGCGCGCCATTGCGGCGCCCAAGGTCGCCGAGGTCGACCCTACAGGCGCGGGCGACATCTTTGCCGCCGCCATGCTGGTAGCCCTCCATCGGTCTGGGGATCCCTACCTGGTGGCGTCCTTTGCCAACTGCGTCGCCGCGCACTCGGTCGAGCGAAGCGGGATAGACAGCATCCCTACCCCCGCCGAGGTGGCGCGCTGCCGCGCCTTGTTTGGCGGTTAGGTCTGAGGCTGAGAACAGTATGGGACGCGTGTACGCGGTAGCCAACCAGAAAGGAGGCGTCGGCAAGACGACAACAGTCGTCAACCTGGGCGGCTACCTATCCACAGTCGGCCTGAAGGTGCTGATCGTCGATGCGGATCCCCAGTCAAACGCGACCTCGAGCCTGAGCATCGACCGCAACCAGGTCGGGCTGTCCACGTACGATGCCTTGGTCGAGCGCTATCCACTGCCCGATGTCGTCGTGCCCACGCGCTGGAAAGGCCTCTACCTGGCTCCCTCTTCGTCTGATCTCGCTGCAGCCGAGGTCGAGCTGGTCACCGAGAGCCACCGCGAGTTCCTGCTCTGGGAAGCGCTCGGGCCGGTCTTGAACCTGTACGACTATGTCCTCGTCGACTGCCCACCCTCGCTTGGCCTGTTGACCGTCAACGCCCTCGCCGCTGCGCGCGACGGGGTGATCATCCCGGTGCAGTGTGAATACCTGGCGCTGGAGGGACTGACCGACCTGCTGAACACCGTATCCCTCGTGCGGGAGCGGCTCAACAAGCGGCTCGCCCTGCGCGGGTTGCTGATGACGATGTACGACTCGCGAACCAACCTCTCGCAGCAAGTGGTGGAGGAAGTGCGGAAGCACTTTGGCAAGCAGGTCTTTCGCACCGTGATCCCCAGGAACGTCCGCCTGGGCGAGGCGCCAAGCTTTGGTCAGCCGATCATGGCCTATGCGCCCTCCTGCAGTGGCGCGCGCGCCTACCAGGGTCTGACGGTCGAGCTCTTGCGCGGCGATGGCTGGCGCATCCCAGGGCGGCAGGACGACGGGGAGGAAGGATGAGGTTCGCATGACCAAGAAGCGAGCGCTCGGACGAGGACTGGAGGCGCTGATCCCGGACAGTGGCCTGCCCATCGATATCGGCGCGCCGGGGACCAGCGTGCTCGACGTGCCGGTCGACCAGATCGGCCCGAATCCCCAGCAGCCGCGGCAGCGCATCGAAAGCGAGTCGCTGCAGGAGCTGGCGGCATCGATCGCACAACACGGCGTGATCCAGCCCCTGATCGTCAGCGAAGGGGGCGGGGACCCCGCTGCGCCCAGCTATACCCTGATCGCGGGCGAGCGACGGCTCGAAGCCGCCAGGATCGCGGGGCTGACAACCGTCCCCGTGATCGTCAAAGAGGCGACCGCTCAGCAGATGCTCGAGCTGGCGCTGATCGAGAACATCCAGCGCGCAGACCTGAACCCGCTCGAGGAAGCAGCAGCCTACCAGCACCTAGTTGAGGACTTTGGGCTCACACAGCAGGCCATAGCAGACCGGGTGGGCAGGAACCGGGTCTCGATCGCGAACGCACTCCGGCTGCTCCGCCTGCCCGACTTTTGCAAGGACATGCTCGCCGGAGGCCAGATCAGCGAGGGACACGCGCGCGCGCTGTTGGCCCTCGGGGACGACGAGGACACGCTGCGCGAGGCGCTCAAGACGGTCATCCGCCAGCAACTCAACGTCCGGCAGACGGAGGAACTCGTGCGCCGGTTGCGTGCTGCGCCAGCGTCTCCCAAGGCCACGCGCACGGTTGCGCCAGAGACGCGTGCCATCGAGCGCGCCTTCGCCCGCGCGCTCCGGACGAAGGTCAGGCTGAGCCGAAGCAAGCGCGGCGGTCGACTGACGATCCACTTTTACTCTGACGAGGAGCTGCAGCACCTGTACGACATCCTGGTCGAGCGGAGCCAGAGCGACACATGACGCGCCCTCTCTACCTGTGCGCGACCGCCGCTGCCGTAGGCGCGCTCGCCCTAGGCGGGGGGCGGCTGACCACGTATGCCGCGGCGGTCGAACCGCATCGAGCGGAGGTGGTCCGCCTGGCCCTCCCCCTGCCGCGTTTGCCGCGTTCGCTCGATCGACTGACGATCGCCCAGATCAGTGACCTGCACGTGGGATACGCAATGAACGACGCGCAGCTGGCGCACGATCTGTCGACCGTCAATGCCCTGGAACCAGATCTGATCGTCATCACGGGCGACATGTTCCACTCACATCCGTCCGATGCCGAGCGCTGCGCCAGGTCGCTCTCGGAGCTCAGGGCGCCGCACGGCGTGTATGCGATCATGGGCAACCACGAGCGGCGTCTGCCGCCCGCGGAAGGCGAGGAACCCTTCCGCCGTGCGGGGCTGCACGTGCTGGCAAATGCATCCCACCGCGTCGCCGTCAACGGCGCCGCACTCTGGCTGATCGGCCTGGATGACGTCATCATGCGGCGTGGCGACCTCGCGCGCGCCCTCCAGGGGGTGCCCGAAAATGCGTGCAAGGTCCTTCTGGTGCACGAACCTGACTTTGCCGAGCGTGCGGCGCAGCGCTCGATCGACCTCCAGCTCTCAGGGCACACGCACGGAGGCCAGATCCGGCTGCCGCTGGTCGGGCCCCTCCTGCTTCCCGTACTGGGCCGTCGCTATCCTATGGGCCTGTACCGTGTGCACGACACGTGGCTATACACCAACCGCGGGCTTGGCGTGAACCGCCCAGCGCTGCGCCTGAACTGCCGTCCCGAGATCACGCTCTTTACGCTGCACGCTGCCACGGAAGCCTAGGGCCACTTGCCCGGCTGATCCGCCAGGAGAGACGTATGCAGGTCGACACCGTACTCTACAACGCCCGGATCTACACCATGGACCAGCGCCATCCGCGCGCCAGTGCCCTCGCCATAGACGGAGAACGGATCGTGGCGTTGGGGGGAGATGAGCTCTGCACCGACCTCGCCCCGGCGAGGGCGATCGACACAGGAGGGCGCACCGTGATCCCCGGCATGATCGACGCTCACCTCCACTTCACCTCCTACAGCCTGCGTCTTGACCAGATCGAGATCTATGAGCTGCCGACGCTGGAGCAGACTCTGATGCGGGTGGCGGCGCGCGCGGCAGGGACAGCGCCCGGGACCTGGATCCGCAGTGGGGGGTGGAACTGCAACTTGTGGAGAGGCGGCGCCTTCCCGACGCGCTATGACCTGGACCGTGTCGCACCCACCCACCCCGTCGCGCTCTCCTCGAAGGATGGACACTCGCTGTGGGTGAACAGCATGGCCCTGGAGCTAGCGGGGATCACCGCCGCGACGCCGGACGTCGCCGGCGGCAGCATCTTTCGCGATGCGTCGGGCGCGCCGAGCGGCATCCTGCAGGAAAACGCGATTGGCCTGGTCCGCCAGGTCATCCCCGAGCCCACGTTTCAGGAGCGCCTCGCGGCGTGCCGCCGGGGCATCCAGCACGCGCATCGCGTTGGGCTGACGGGCGTCCACAACTGCGAGGGCGAGGCTGCGCTTGCTGTCTTCCAGGAGCTTGCGCGCTCGGGTGAGCTGACCCTGCGCGTGCTCGCACATATCCCCGCCGCCCAGCTGGATGCCGCGATCGCACTCGGCATCCAGGATGGACTGGGCGATGCGTGGCTGCGACTTGGCGGGATCAAAGCCTTCAGCGACGGCGCCCTCGGCTCTCGGAGCGCGTGGATGATCGAGCCGTACGAGGATGACCCAGGCAACTGGGGCATCCCGACCATGACGCGCGAAGAGCTGGCGATGCTCGTCGCTAGGGCCAACGCCGCCGGGCTCAGCGTCGCCGTGCACGCGATCGGGGATGCCGCGAACCGCGCCGTCCTCGACGCGATCGAGGGCGCCCAGGACGTCGCCCGTCCTCGGCTGCACAACCGAATCGAGCACGTGCAGGCCCTCCATCCCGACGACCTGCCGCGCCTGGCGCAGTTGGGCGTGATCGCGTCGATGCAGCCCATACACGCCACCGCCGACATCGACATCGCCGAGCGCCACTGGGGCGCCCGCTCCGCCACCGCCTATGCCTGGCGCAGCCTGCTGAACGAAGGCACGACGCTGGCTTTTGGATCAGATGCCCCCGTCGAAAACATCGCGCCCCTGGTCGGGATCCACGCCGCGGTGACGCGCCGCCGGGCGGACGGCTACCCCGGACCAGAGGGTTGGTACCCAGAGCAAGCCCTCACCGTGGAGGAAGCCGTGTACGCCTACACGATGGGCGCTGCGTATGCGAGCGGTGAGGAGCAGATCAAGGGTTCGCTCACCCGGGGCAAGCTCGCGGACCTCGTCCTACTCGAGCGAGACATCATGACGATCGATCCGATAGAGATCGTCGATACCCCGGTCGCGGCAACTGTCGTGGGCGGGCAGTTCGTGTACGGGGGGGATGCACCATGAGTCGCCGTGCGAGGATCTATCCCATGTTCGCTATACGAAAGATGCGCTGCTTCGCTCTGCTCGTCGCTACACTCCTCGTGCTGAGCGCGGCGGTCCTGGGCGGGTGTGCCGCGCTTCAGCCCCGCGAGACCCCGACCCCCGCGCCCACGGCAACGGCAACGGCGACGGCGACCGGCACCGCAACGGCAACGGCTACCGATACCGCCACCCCCACTTCCACGCCGACGGCGACCCCCACGTACACGCCCACGCCCACGCCCACGGCGACGCCGACGCGCACCCCAACATCGACGCCTACCCACACGCCGACGCCGACGGCGACGCCGACGCTGATCCAACCGCTCCCGCCGACCTCGACGCCCACGCCGGTATATCGGGACCCAACCGCGACACCTGCGCCGGGCTCCCGCGTACAGTTGGTGCTGGCGATGCCGCCAGGCAGCGATATGCTCGGCGCGAGCACGACCTTTGACGCTGTCCGGCGCCGGGGGATCCGCACCCTGAGCTACCTTTCGCCGGCGAACCATCAGGACTATGTGCGTCTCTCGCTCGCGGACGGGCACCTACCCGGGCTCTACGTGTCCGACGGGGAGGACCCCACCGCTCTCGCCGCCGAGTGGGAACGCATGCTGACGCGGATCCAGGGAGAGATCGCGCATAGACTCGCAATGGTCGAGGAGCCCTCGTCTGCCGCGCCGCTCGAGGCACTGGGATACAGCGTGATCCAGGCGGACGATCGGATTGACGGTCAGCCAGGACAGGTCGTTCGGCTGGTTGCGGACGCCGGAGGCGCCCAGGGATTGGCGAACCTTGCCTATGCCGCCAGCCAGGTCGGCCTTGCCCTGGGACCACACGAGATCGCCGAGGCGGCAAACGCTCTCCCCTACCGGCGACCGGACACGGCGACCACGCTCCAGGCGTTCAAGGACCGCTATCTGGTCGTTCTGGACCCGGGACACACGCGCGCCGACAACGGCACGCCCATCTATCCTCCGGTTGGACGCGCTGTGCTCGAGCGTTGGGCGGTGCTGGTCCGCGCCTATGCCTGGCAAGAACTTCTCGATGCCGAAGGGTGGACCACGGTCCTCACGCACGACGACGACTCGCTGTTCGACGAGTACACGCGAACCCCAGACACGGTCGATGACGGGCAACGCAGCCGGCGGGACGATCTGCAGTACCGGGCCAACCTCGTCTACTACTTGGGCGTGCGTACGGGGCGTACGCCGATTCTGGTCAGCCTGCACGTCGACTCGATCGCCAACCCAAACATCGTCGGCCCTCTGACATTCTATGCTGCCCACGGCGAGAGGGCATTGATCGCCGCCGGGAAGCAGCTGGCAGAAGAGATGCACAACGCGCTCGCCCAGTTCTGGGTTGACCAGGCGATCGACGCCCCCGGGCGCGGCGTCCTGCATGCCGACACCTATGCCTGGGACCGTATGGCCGAGGCAGGCTATACGACGATCGGGAATCGCTTCACGCTCACTGCCCCGGGCGCAGACCGGCTGCCGACCGACGTCTACATTGCCGTGCTGATCGAGGCAGGCATGGCGACCCACCCGGAGGAGGCACAGGTCCTGGCGACGGAGGGTGGGAACGTCCTGCTCGCCAAGGTGCATCACGAGGCCTTTACACGGTGGGTTGCCTGGATGCTGGCGCACGACGCTACACTGCGGGAGGAGCCGTGAGCGTGCAGCTGGAGCGAGCGTTCCCGCTTCCCTCGGGACAGCGCCGCAACATCCTCTTCGTGGCGCTCGATGGGGCTGTGGTCGGCCTCATGTCCGCAGCCGCGTCCTTTGTCTCCGTCTGGGTCATCCGTCTGGGGGCATCGCCGCTCTGGGTCAGCCTGCTCTCCTCACTCCCGTCGACGATCGCACTCGCGATGACCATTCCCTGGTCCGCCTTTGCCGGTCGGCGGCGCAGCCCGCTGCGCGTCTTTGCCTTCGCCCGCCTCGCCGTGCACGCCGTCTACCCCCTGATCGCGATCGTGCCGTTCTTCTTGTCCGGCGAATGGGCCGCACACGCGATCATCCTGATCTGGGCAATGTCCGCCTTTCCGAGCAGCCTGTCCAACATGATGTTCACTCTCGTGATGGGCAGCGCGGTGCCGCCAGAACAGCGCTCGCTTCTGATGAGCCGGCGCTGGACCGTGCTGGGCGTTGCCAAGCTCGTTGCCCTGCCGCTGATCAGCCAAATGATCGATCGCCTCCCCTTCCCGTATGGCTACCAGCTCGCCTTCGCGATCAACGCCCTGCTGGCAGGGGGCGCCTTTTTCCTGGGAATGCAGCTCGAGGTCGCAGAGCGCGAGCCCGCTGCACCGCAGAAAGGCGCGCCCCTCGTGGAGCGCGCGCGGCGGACCTTCTACGAGGTATGGGCACAGAAGCCGTTCGTCGTGTCCCTCACGGGCCGGGGTCTCCTGCACCTCGGACTGACCCTCGTCTCTGCCGTGGTCCCGATCTACTGGGTCGAGCAGCTGCAGGCTTCTGACACGTGGGTCGGGTATTTCAACTCTGCACTCTCGGCGGCGACCCTGCTGGCTTACTTTCCGTGGGTCCGCGTGAAGCGCAAGTACGGCACGCGATGGACGCTGGTCCCGTCTGTGGTGGGCGCAGCCCTCTATCCCGGGTTGATGGCCTTGGCGCGATCGCCCGCAGGAGTGCTCCCCGCGATCGCCCTGAACGGAGTCGTCGGGGCAGGGACGAACTTGGCCTTCTTTGACACGCTCCTCGAGGCGTGTCCGCCCAAGCGCGAGGCGCAGTTCGTGGCGATCAACCTGACCGTGATCCATCTGGTGGGCGTGATCGGGCCGACCGTGGGCGCGGTGTTGCTCAACATGTGGCCGATCCGCGTCGTGCTCCTCTCGAGCACCATCGTCGCCCTCGGCGGGGCAGCCGTCTTTGCCTTTGTCCGCCCTGTCCCAAGACCGGGGCGCCGCCCAGCGTCTCTCCCTACCCCGGCAAATGAGGAAGCCGCGCCCGACCAAACGGGAAGCGAGGCAGAGACGTGAGAAGACCCAACGTCCTGATCCTGTACGCGGACCAACAGCGCTGGGATGCCGTGGGCGTCAACGGCAACGCCGAGATCCACACCCCCAACCTCGACCGGCTGGCAGCGGATGGCCTGAACTGCGATCATTTCTTCGTCCAGAACCCGGTCTGTATGCCGAGCCGGGTGAGCATGCTGAGCGGGCTGTACCCGGCGACGCTCGGCATCGTGCGCAATGGCGTCCCGGTGCCGCAAGAGACGGTTACGCTGCCACACCTGCTCCGCAACTATGGATACCGCTGCGCCAACATCGGCAAGCTGCACTTTTTGCCGCACGCCAACCGCGACCATCGCACGCCCCACCCACCCTACGGCTTTGATCACCTCGAGATCGCTGACGAGCCAGGCTGCTATGCCGACGCCTATCGCGCCTGGGTGCAGCGCCTTGCGCCCGACCAGCTCGATGCGATCAGCGTGGGGCTGCCGCCAGCGACCGCAGTCTGGCAGGAGGCGATGGGCCTCGACGATGGGATCCGCCACCCCGAGGTGCGCTTTCCAAAGCGGGCGATCCCCTTCCCGGGCCCTGCGGGCCTGACTCACAGCGCATTCGTCGCCGAGCAGACGATGGCCTACATTGAACAGCATCGCCAGGAACCGTTCCTTTGCATCGCCGGCTTTTACTCGCCGCACTCTCCATGGATCGCGCCGCAGTCGTTCATCGACCTCTACGACCCGGCATCCCTCTCGCTGCCCCAGTTCCCTGAGCAAGTGGACCAGCAGCGGTCGGACGGGCACTTCTCTGACCAAGAGCTGCGCGCCGCGCGCCAGGGCTACTATGCGCAGGTTAGTGAGGTGGACCACCACGTGGGCCGGATCCTCGACCGCCTGGATGCGCTCGGACTTGCAGACAGCACGATCGGCGTCTACACCTCGGACCACGGAGAGTGGCTGGGCGAGCACCTGCGTTACGGCAAAGGGTATCCGGCACACGACTGCGTGAGCCGCGTGCCCCTGATCGTGCGCTGGACAGGTGGGGCTGCACGCCGGGGGCAGACCTCACACACCTTTGTCGAGGCGGTCGACCTGGTCCCGACCCTGCTCGACTGCGCCGGGATCCCGGTGCCGGGTCACTTGCAGGGACGCTCCTTCCTCGGCGAGCTGACCGGCGCGCCTGGCTCGCCTCGCACCTCGGCGCTGACCGAGGGGGATGGGTGGAAGACGCTCCGCCTCGACGGGCTGCGCTACGTCGTGGATGCAGACGGCAGGGAAGGACTGTACGACCTCGAACTGGACCCTGGCGCGTACGACGACGTGTCCGGCTGCCCGGACTACCGTGATGCGCTCGCCGCCGCCCGGCACGGACTGCTCCGGCGGCTGCTGGCGCGCGAACGCCCACTGCCCCGCGCGTGGGCCTACTGATCCTCCCTGGGGGCTGTGCCGTCCAGGGCGAAGCGATGCAGGTGGACATCCGCCTGATCAGGAGGAAACTGATGGCTTGTGCGCGCATTGCGACCGTTTGCCAGGGACGCCGCTTCTACGGGACGATCGACGCCAACCGCGACCACGTCCTGTCGCTGCTCGACCTCGCCCTGCGCCAGGAACCCGATCTGGTCTGTCTGCCGGAGACCTTTACGACGGTCTCGGTACCCCTTGAGAACGTGGGCGCCACGGCGGAGCCTGTGCCTGGGCCGACGACCGACGCGATCTCCGAGCGAGCGCGGGCCCACGGATCCTATGTCATCTGCCCGATCAAGAACCAGCGGGACGGCATCCTTTGGAACTCGGCGATCGTCATCGATCGCGAGGGGCAGATCGCCGGGATCTATGACAAGGCGCAGCCCGTGACCAGCTCGCCCGACTATACCACCTTCGAAGGCGGGGTTCGCCCCGGTCCCGCCGACGTGCCCGTCTTTGACCTGGACTTTGGCCGGATCGGGATCCAGATCTGCTATGACGCAGGGTTCCCAGAGTCCTGGCAGCGGCTCGCGGACAAGGGCGCGCGCCTCGTCTTCTGGCCCTCTGCCTACAACGGCGGCTTCCCGCTACAGGTCTATGCCTACCTGCATCACTACTATGTCGTCTCTGCGGTCCGGACGGACAGCTCGCGGATCATCGACCCCCTGGGAGCGATCCTTGAGGCCACGGACGAACGACATAACGTCATCTACCGCGACATCAACCTCGACTACTGCGTGTGTCACTATGATTTCAACCACAGCATCGGCGACGAGATCATGGCAGCTTACGGCGAGCGCGTCGTAGTGCGCTCCGACCGAGACAGCGGGCACTTTGTAATCGAGCCGCGCGACGAGAGCGTGACGATCGCTGCCCTGCAGGAGCGCTTCGGCTTTGAGCCCACCCACCGCTACCATCAGCGCCATCGCGATGCCTACCCCGCGTTGCGCGATGGCAGGGCAGCGGAACCTCAGCAGGCGGCGCACGGCGCACGCCCCATGCACGCCAAGTGGTAGATCGTACAGTGCAGGCAGGCGGCGCCACGCACCGCCAGGCGTTCTATAGCCGCTACCGCAACCAAGTCGTCCTGCTGCACCCCGCACGACTTGACCAAACCAAGGAGCCAAGCGAGTGTCACAGCCCAATGCGATCGCTTCTCACGTCACCTGTCTGCGCGACCTGTTCCTCCTGCAGCCAGGCGTGGCCTTTCTCAACCACGGGTCCTACGGCGCCTGTCCCCGACCGGTCTTCGAGGCCTACCAGGCTTGGCAGCTCGAACTCGAGCGCCAACCTGTCAAGTTCATGCAGCGCCGCGATGGACTCCTCCGCGAGGCGCGGCAGGCCTTGGGCGCCCACTTGGGCGCCGACGCCGACGACCTGGTCTACGTGACCAATGTCTCGCTTGGGCTGAACATCGTGGCGCGCTCGGTGCCCCTCGCGCCTGGGGACGAGGTGCTGACCACCGATCACGAGTACGGTTCGCTCAACCGCACCTGGGAGTTCGTGTGTGCGAAGCGAGGGGCGCGCTACATCCAGCAGCCAGTCCCCCTCCCGGTCTCGTCCGTCGATCAGGTCGTAGAGTCGGTCTGGGCCGGCGTGACCCCGCGCACCCGAGTGTTGTTCCTCAGCCACGTCACCTCGCCGACCGCCCTCGTCCTTCCCGTGGAAGAGCTCGTGCACCGGGCGCGCGACGCGGGACTGATCACCGTGATCGACGGCGCCCACGCACCCGGTCAGCTGCCGGTAGACGTTGAGGCGCTCGGCGCCGACTTTTACGCAGGCAACTGCCACAAGTGGATGATGTCCCCCAAGGGGGCGGGTTTCCTCCACGCACGCCGTGAGATGCAGCCCATGCTCGAGCCGCTCGTCGGCGGGCGTATGGGGCAGGACTCGCAAAAGACATACCTGGTCGGCGAGCACGAGTATCAGGGAACGCGCGACTATGCCGCCTTCCTGGCAGTGCCCGCGGCGATCGCGTTCATGGAGACGCACGACTGGCCCGCCGTTCGCGAGGAATGCCACGAGCTGGTGCGCTATGCCCGTCGCGCTGTGTCCGAGCTGACCGGACTGCCGCCCATCACACCCGACTCCCCGGCGTGGTACTCGCAGATGGCGATCCTGCCCCTTCCGCCCTGCGATACGGGGACGTTGTACCGTCGCCTGAATGCCGAGTACGACATCGAGATCCCGGTCGGCAAATGGAACGACCTGCACATCGCGCGCCTGTCCGTGCAGGGCTACAACACGCGCCAGGACATCGACCGCTTGATCGCGGCGCTGGCGGAACTGCTGCCCCAGGTCACAGTGTGAGAGGTGTCGGTGAACAAGCGATCCGCCGAACGGCACCCGCGAATGGCGCGGGAGGTACGGACCATCACCGCGATGGTCCGGCTCTACTGCCACGACCAGCACGGGACAGATGGCGCGCTCTGCCCAGACTGCGCGGCGCTCCTCTCCTATGCGCGCGAGCGTCTTGCGCGGTGCCCGTTCCAGGAGCGCAAACCCATCTGCGCGCGCTGCCCCGTACACTGCTACCGCCCTGATATGCGAGACCGGATACGCGATGTGATGCGCTATGCAGGCCCGCGGATGCTGGTCAGGCACCCCATCTTGGCTCTGTTGCACCTGCTCGATCGGCTGCGCTGCGCGCACACCTGAGCGAGGCCCAATGTCAGGCGGCGGTTCGGCCTGCTGCCAGACTTGTCTGTCGGACCAGCCCGTATTATAATCGGCTCGGCATCTCTACAGCACGCGATGGGCACGCGCTGCCGCAGGCTCACGCGCACGCCCAGCTCTAGAGTCGCTGCGATACAGTTGTTTCCCCTGTTGCCTCTACCGGCGCAGACCGTGCGAGGATGCGATGTCTGTCTGGTGTGATGCGGAGGGACACGTCGCTCCGCTGCTCAGAACCAAGCTGTACATTCCGACGCCTAGGCCTCAGCTCGTCTCCCGCCGCTGGCTGATCGACCGGCTGAACGAGGGCTTGCGCGCAGGCTGCCGTCTGATCCTGCTCTCTGCTCCTGCTGGGTTCGGCAAGACCACGCTGCTCAGCGACTGGGCCCAGGAGGTCAAGCCCGACACCGCGATCGGCTGGGTCTCGCTCGATGAGGGGGACAACGATCCCACCCGCTTCTGGTCGTACGCGATCGCAGCCCTGCAAGAGGCGCGTCCGGGTCTGGGCGCATCGGCGTTGGCTGGACTGCGGTCGCCGCAGCCCCCACCGATCGAGGCGCTGCTCACGCCGCTGATCAACGAGCTGATCGCCGTGCCACAGCCGACGCTCCTGGTCCTCGATGACCTGCACGTGGTCACTGCAGTAGCAGTGCACGCAGCGCTCGCGTTCCTGCTCGCCCATCTG
Organism: Anaerolineae bacterium; assembly: GCA_016929775.1. Next base: position 14,466 of record JAFGIE010000230.1, on the reverse strand, counting down.
CCGCCAGGCGTCCACCTCGTGATCGCCACGCGCTCCGATCCCGATCTCCCGCTCAGCCGCCTGCGCGGCAGGGGACAGCTGGTCGAGTTGAGTGCGTCTGACCTGCGCTTCACGGGGGAGGAAGCGACCGCTTTTCTCAACCGAGCCATGGGCCTCCAGCTCCCGGCGCAACAGGTCCACGCCCTCGCATCCCGCACCGAGGGATGGGTCGTGGGCCTGCAGATGGCTGGGCGTGCGCTCCAGCGCGACCCAGACCAGGCGCAGGTTGCAGGGTTCATCGCCGACTTTGCCGGCAGCCACCGCTACGTGCTTGACTACCTGACCGACGAAGTGCTCTTACGAGAACCGGCGTCGGTTCAGGACTTTTTGCTGCGGACCTCGATCCTCCAGCGGCTCACAGGCCCACTGTGCGATGCGGTCACCGGGTTGAGTAGCGGGCAAGAGATGCTCGAGCGCCTCGACGCCGGCAACCTGTTCGTCGTCCCATTGGACAACGAGCGCAGGTGGTACCGGTACCATCACCTGTTCGCGGAGCTGCTGCTCGTGCGCCTCCGACGGGCCCATCCGGAAGCGCTCCCCGGGCTGCACCTTCGCGCCAGCGTGTGGCACGAGGCGCACGGCTCGATCGAGGAGGCGATCGCGCACGCACTCGCAGGCGGCGACTATCGGCGCGGCGCGCAGCTCGTGGAGCGACACGCCGTGCGACAGATGATGAGTCACCGGCAGGAACGCAAGCTCGCCGAGTGGCTCGAAGCCCTGCCGGATGAACTCGTCGCCGAGAGACCCTGGCTCTGCGTCTACCTTGCCTGGACGCGGTACTGGATGGGGATGCGCGATCAGGTTGAGGTCTGCCTGCAGCGTGCAGAGCGCGCCCTGCACGAGCTCGCTGCCTCGGACCCAGGCGCGGTGACGGGGGACCTGGGCGCCCCCCAGTCCGACCAACAGCTCATCGCCGGCTACATCGCCGCCATTCGGGCGCATCACGCCCTGACAGACGAGCAGATCCCGCGCGTCCTCGAGCAGGCGCGCCAGGCGATCGCCTTTCTCCCCGAGGGCGACTATATGCGCTGCGAAGCCGCAGTCGCCCTGGGCGGTGCGTGCTGGAGCCTGGGCGACGTCGAGGCATCAGAGAAGGCGTTCGCACAGGCAAGGGAGACGGCGCTGAAGAGCGGATACCCGCCCCTCGCCGTGCCATCGGCCTGCTACGCCGGCATGCAGCAGGCCAAGCAGGGAAGGCTCGCCCAGGCGCACGCAACCTACCGCGATGCGCTCCACTGGGCCATCGACCCCGGTGGACAGACACTGCCCGTCGCGGGCTTTCCCCTGATCCGCCTCGGCGACCTGTCGCGCGAGTGGAACGACCTCGACCAGGCAGAACGGCAGCTTGCCCAGGGCCTCGCTCTCTGCATCCAGCTGGGCCAAGCCGATGTCGCAGCCGAGGCCCACGTCCTCCTGGCACGACTGCAGCTCACCCGGAGCGACCTGGACGCCGTGCCTCTCACCCTCTGCCAGGCAGACCAGATCGCGCAGCGCGTCAGCATTGACCCGTGGATCAGGACGTGGGCGGACGAGTGCCGCATCCGCCTGTGGAACGCCCAGGGCGACCTGGGCGCAGCGATTCGATGGATGGAGCTCAGTGGACTGCGTCTAGACGACCCGCTGGACTATCATCGCGACCTGCACCACACCAACCTGGCACGCGTGTTGATTGCCCGGGGCACAGCAGCGGGCGATGCCCGGGATCTGATCGACGCCCTTACCCTACTGGACCGGCTCCTGGACGCCGCGCGGCGCGCACGATGGGTCAGCAAGGCGATCGAGGTCCAGATCCTCCGTGCCGTGGCGCTCTATCATCGCCACGAGCGGGCAGAAGCACGTACTGCGCTCGCCGATGCCCTCCTCCTCGCCCAGCCGGGCGGCTTTGTGCGCACCTTCCTGGACGAAGGCGAGGCCGTAGCTATGCTGCTCCGCGAAGCCCCTCTCGAACGCGCACCAGCCGACTATGTGCGCCAGCTCCTGGCGGCGTTCGGGGAACAGCAGGCACCCTCAACGGCAGAGAGAGCCGGCGCATCGGCCCTGGTCGAGCCCCTCAGCGACCGCGAGATGCAGGTCCTCTCCCTGATCGCCGCTGGACACACGAATCGTGAGATCGGCGAGCAACTCTACATCTCGCAGGGCACAGTCAAGGCTCACACCTCCAACATCTACGGCAAGCTGGGGGTCCGCAGCCGGACGGAGGCTGTCGCCCGCGCCCGCGCGCTGGGCATCCTCTAGCTCACACCCCAACTAAACCCCAATCTATGACTTTCGACCGATCCCGTTATGCCCCGTTTACGGGTATACTTGAGGTGTGAGAGTGAAAGGCTACGCCCGTTCGCATGCTGGAGCGCACGTAGGCGCCCCGGCACGCGAGACAGAGGAGGTACAAAGCGATGATGGTGACACAGAGGGACTACCTGGCTCAGAAGGAATACTATGCCGATCAGGCCCGTGCGGCAGCGCGCGATCGGTTCGCGCGTATGGCGCTAGCAGGTCACCCAGTGGGCGAGCGACCGGTCTGCCGTGCGTTGGCTTGGATAGGCGCACGCCTGGTAGCCTGGGGCACGAGCCTGCGCCAGGAATACGGGCAGGTCATCCCGCAGCACATCCCGCAGTCGGCGCATCCCGCGAACGGCCAATAGCCAGACCCGCCGCCGATGACGCCGCGAGCAGGGCGCACCCCAAAGGCGCCCTGCCGTGGCGAGACCGTGCGCGCCTACACTCCAGACCAGAGCCTGCTTACCGACGCGACAGGGGTAGAGGGATGACACTCGAACACTACTGCCCGGCACTTGATCAGCCGGCGAGGTACCAGATCAGGCTGTGGGGCGAACTTGACCGGGATTGGGCCGCCTGGTTCGACGACGGACGCCGTGTCTGTGCGATCGTCGTCGAGCCAGGGAATGGCGTGACGACGGTCACCGGCGTCATCGCCGACCAGCCTGCGCTGTACGGTCTGCTCGCCAAGATGCGCGACCTGAGCCTGACCTTGCTCTCCGTCTACCGTCTCGAGAACGATCCCGCTGCACCGTAGACCAGCACCTCGTACGTACCCATACCGCCCCGGCAGTTAGCGCTAGCCACCGCCGGGGCTGCCGTTCACCTTCGCTTGCTCTCCGCGGGTGGCAGCCCCTCTGCGTCGCCCCGACGCGTGCACGCCCCAGGCATTCCCACTTGTGCGCGGGACAGAAATCGACTACAATCCACTACGATGCGTCTTGGCGGAAGGCGAGCCACCCTCACCCGGTCTTCACGCCCGATTGGCAAGCACGTGATCTGGGGTTCGGATGCCGCGGGGACGATGGACGTGTATGTGGCGCCTGCGGACTGGGACAGGTGCCTGGTCTGTGACCGTTGACAAGGAGGGACGATGCAGTACAGGCGGTTCGGGAGTCTAGATTGGAAGTCCTCGGCGCTCGGGTTCGGCTGTATGCGCCTGCCCACTGTGGGCGGCGACCGGTCGAACGTCGACGAAGCCGAGGCAGTGCGCATGCTGCGCTACGCGATCGATCGCGGCGTGAACTACCTGGACACAGCCTATCCCTACCACGGAGGGAACAGCGAGCGCGTGGTCGGAAAGGCGCTTAAGGATGGCTACCGTGACAAGGTCAAGCTCGCCACCAAGCTGCCCGTGCGCATGGTAGAACAGACGTCTGACTTTGACCGCTTCCTCGACGAACAGCTGTCGCGCCTGCAGACCGACCACGTGGACTTTTACCTCTTCCACGGACTGCGCACCCCTCGCTGGGAGACGGTACAGCGGCTGGACCTGCTGTCGCAGGCCGACCGGGCACTCGCCGATGGGCGCGTGTGCTACATGGGGTTCTCATTCCACGACGATTATCAGACCTTTTGCGAGATCATCGACGGCTACGATCGCTGGACGATGTGCCAGATCCAGTACAACTATATGAACGAGACGTACCAGGCACGAACAGCGGGCCTGCGCTACGCGGCAGCAAAGGGGCTCGCTACGGTGGTCATGGAACCGCTCCTCGGCGGCAAGCTGGCGAATCCGCCGCAGCCCGTCCAGGAGATCTGGAACCGCTCGCCTTCCGCGCGCTCTGCAGTGGGATGGGCGCTGCATTGGCTCTGGAACAAGCCAGAGGTCTCGGTGGTGTTGAGCGGGATGAGCACGTTCGACCAGGTTGTCGAGAACGTCGCGAGTGCAGACGCGTCGGGCGTCGGCGCCCTCAGTGCGCAAGAGCTCGCCCTGGTCGAGGAGGCGCGGGCCAAGTACGAGGCGCTCTGCCCGATCCCGTGCACACAGTGCGCCTACTGCATGCCGTGCCCCAACGGCGTGGAGATCCCGCGCAACTTTTCGACGTTCAACAACGGCACCATGTACAACGCCTTTGGCGAGGCGCGCCACCGTTACAGCCGCATGCCCGAGGATCAGCGAGCGAGTGCCTGCATTGCGTGCCGAGAGTGCGAGGAGTTGTGCCCGCAGGACATCCCGATCAGCGAGTGGATGCCCGTCGTAGACGCCGTACTGGGCCAGGGACTCGACTATGCGTCGTGCACGCTGCCGGGATAGGCGTCCCGATCGCCGGGGCCTCGCTGCCGCGCACAGCTCCAGGTCACGCCAAGCGCACTCGTTCGCGAGCCAGAGCTTCTGATACGTAGCCGGCAAACGCCGCAGCGGGGGTGCGACACGCACCCCAGCCAGATCGATCGACACAAGGAGACGAGCATGGACAAGCTACTGATCATCCCCGAAGGCACAGACGTGACCAAGATGACCATCGCGCCCGGCGTGCGCACGGGTGACCTGCTGTTCCTGTCAGGCACAGTTGGCATCGACCAGGCGCAGGGCAAGCTGGCAGGCGCGGACATCGAGTCGCAGGCGCGCCAGGCGCTCAACAACCTGGGAGTCGTCCTTGCCGCAGCAGGCTCCTCGTGGGACAAGGTGATCAAAGTCACCTGTTTCCTGGTACACGCCAAGCGCGACTTCCTGGGCTGGAACAAGGTGTTCCGAGAGTACTTTCCTGTGGATCCTCCGGCGCGGACAACCGTTGGCGCGGACATTGCCATGGAAGGCGCGCTGATCGAGGTAGAGCTGATCGCCACAGTCTAGGGCTGCCCAGCCAACGCCGCGCCGAGGCGCACACGCGCTCCCGTAGCAACGGGAGCAGGGAGTATGGCGATGCCAGACAGCGAGCGGTACAGCCTGTTGCTCAAGAACGGGCGCGTGATCGACCCTGCCAGCGGGATCGACCAGATGCGGGACGTCGCAGTGACGGGGCAGACGATCGCCGCCGTGGCAGCCGATGTCCCAGCAGACCAGGCGCAGCGGGTGGTGGATGTGTCAGGTCTGATCGTGGCGCCAGGCCTGATCGACATCCACACCCACGTCCACCCCTTCCCTCCCCAGCCAGACAGCTATGTCGAGTCTGTGCACGCCGACGCCCATCTGCTTGCCTCCGGTGTCACCACCGCCGTGGATGCTGGAACGGTGGGGTGGCGCGATCTGCACGCGTTCAGGACGCGCTGCATCGAGCGGTCGACCACTCGCATCCTGGCATTCCTCAACATCGCCTCTGGCGGCATGATCGAGGGAGCGACAGAGCAGGACCCCGGCCAAATGGATCCCGAGCTCACAGCTGCCGTCGCGAGGGCGCACGCCGATATCGTCGTCGGCATCAAGACAGCCCACTACTGGACGCGAGAGCCGTGGGACGATGCGCACCCGCCCTGGACGTCGGTCACGCGCGCCGTCGAGGCGGGCGACGCGTGCGAGCGACCGGTCATGGTCGACTTTTGGCCCCGTCCGCCTAGGCGCCCATACGACGAGCTGATCCTCTCGCGTCTGCGCCCAGGCGACATCCACACGCACGTCTTTGCGCAGCAGTTCCCGATCCTCGACGCGGAGGGGCGGGTGCAGGCGTACATGTTCGCCGCGCGGGAACGAGGGGTGCTCTTTGACCTCGGGCACGGCGCGGCGAGCTTTTGGTTCCGCAACGCCGTGCCGGCGCTGCGCGACGGGTTCGCGCCCGACACGATCAGCACCGACCTGCACATGGGCAACATCAATGGCCCCGTCGTCAGCTTGCTGATGACCATGTCCAAGTACCTGAACATCGGCATGCCCCTTCCGGACGTGATCCGGCGCACTACCGCTGCCCCGGCGCGCGTGATCGGGCATCCCGAACTGGGCACGCTCAGCATCGGCGCAGAAGCCGACATCGCGGTGCTCCGGCTCCTCGAGGGCAGCTACGACTATGCCGACTGCGGCGGAGGCAGGCTCGCGGGCCGCGCCAAGCTCGAGTGCGCCCTCACGGTTCGCGCCGGGCAGATCGTCTACAACCCGACCGGGATCGGCCTTCCCTTGTGGGAGCAGGCGCCCGAGCCCTACTGGCGCACTCCGGCGCTGCAGCCCTAGGCAGAGGCTGAGCCGATCGAAGGGACCGCGCATGGAGACAAAGACGGTCGACGGACTGACGCTCTGGTACGAGCCCCAAGACGCAGACACCGCCGAGCTCGTTGCGAGAGCCTGCCATCGCAGCCTAGCTCTGCTGCGCAGCGAGTGGGGGCTTGGCATCCCTGGCGAGTGCCGAATCTACGTCATGACCTCGCCACAGCGCTTTCTGCTGCACGCCGCTCCTTGGCCTTGGCGGCTGTACGTGCGTGCGACCATGCCCCTTCGCCGGCGCCGGATCCAGCAGCTCTGGACGATGGCGGGTGGATGGGCGCAGCGCTTCGGCGCTGGGCGCGCGATCGGCGTCAGGCCGCCCCGTCTACTGGACGCCAGTCCGTAGATGATCGCGTCGCCCAGGGGCTCGGTCTGGCGCGCGCGGACTTGTGGGCAGAGCTGGAGGCGCGCGTGCTCGCGAGGTACGCCGACAGCAACGGTACAGAGGAGCAGCGTGGATGACGTGGAGCCGGGTGGAAGGCTGAGGTTCGTGTTCCTGGTTGGCGCGCCCGCGCAGGAGCGCCACGCGCGCCTGGCGATCGAGAGCTTGCGCGCCTTTGGCGGGGCGCTCGCCGACTCTCCCGTCTGGGTGTTCCACACCTGCGCCCTCGGTCCCTCGGCAGGCGGCGCGTCGCCGGGCCTCGGCGCCCTCGATCGAGTGGACATCGTGCACCTGCAGGCGGAGGGTCGAGCCGCGGGCTATTTCTTTGCCGCAAAGGTGCGCGCGTGCGCCCTGGCGGAAGCCATGGCAGACCAGGAAGGCGTGCGCTCCCTGGTCTGGCTGAGCCCCGAGTCGCTGATCGTGCAGCCCCCGCTACTCTTTGCCCTGGGCGAGGCGTACGATGCGGCGTTCCGAACTGTGCACCACCGCAACGTCGGCTCCGCGACACGCGAGCCCCTTGACCCCTTCTGGCAGCGCATCTACGACGCCGTTGGGATGCACGACGCCCCCTTCACGACCGAGTCGTTCGCCGATCCGCAGGCGCTGCGCCCCTACTTTAACAGCCACTGCTTCGCGCTCGACCCAGCCAAGGGCATCTGCCGCACCTGGTGGGCCCTCTTTGAGGAACTCGCCTGCGATAGGGCGTTTCAGGAGACCGCCTGCCGGGAGGAACTGCACCGCGTCTTCCTTCACCAGGCGATCTTGAGCACGCTCGTCGCGCGCGACGTGCCCCGGGCTCGTCTACGGCTCCTACCGCCCACGTACAGCTATCCCCTGCACATGCACGACCAGGTCCCGGCGCAGCGGCGGGCGCGCTCGCTGGACGACCTCGTCTGCCCCGTGCACGAGGGAGACCTCGCCCTGGGCGACCTGGCTGTGAGCCAGTCGCTGCGCGCCTGGTTGGTGGCGCACAGGGCGCTGTGCGAGGACTCATAGCAAGCTAGGCGCGCGCAGGTGCGCTGGTCTGACCGCGCCGCGCGCGAGCACCTGGAGAGGAGAGGATCCATGTCCTACGAGGACGGCTGGGCGGCGCTCCAGCTGCAGACGCCGCGCCGCATCCCGCGCACCGAGTACTCGGCGACCATGCACTGGGAGCTGGTCCGCGCGGTCACCGGCATCGAGGTGGGCGTGGACAGCAGCCCGCAGGCACAGCGCGAGGCGGCGCTCGGCTTCGAGCGTGCGTGGGACTATTCCTTCCACTGGAGCACGTTGATCGGGCACGACGAGCTGGGCGCCTACCAATCGGACATGGGACACGCCGAGTACGCCGCTGGCGGCGTAGACCGGCGTGACACGGTCTACAACCTGTACGACGACCCCGAGGACATCCTGCGCTTCGACCCGTGGGAGGCATTGGGACGCAAGGACCAGCGGGAGCTGGTGCGCCGCTTCGAGGCCCACTACCGGGCGAGCTGCGCCGCGCGCCCGGATGGGGTCAACATGACGGGCACCTACATCACCCTCATCTCGGGCCTGATCGCGCTCTTTGGCTGGGACATGCTCCTGCTTGCGGCAGGCACGGACCAGGTGCGGTTTGGCGATCTCACCAACCGCTACGCCGCCTGGATGCAGCAGTACTATGATGCCCTGGCAGAGAGCGATGTCCCCGTCGTCATGACGCACGACGACATGGTCTGGTCGTCAGGCCCGATCTTTCGACCTGCCTGGTACCGGGAATACGTGTTCCCGAACTACCGGCGTCTCTGGGCGCCCCTGCGCGAGGCGGGCAAGCGCATCATGTTCACCTCCGACGGGGACTATACGACATTCATCGATGATCTGGCAGCTGCCGGCTTGCACGGGTTTGTCCTCGAGCCTCTGACCAGCATGGAGGCGATCGTCGAGCGCTACGGGCAGACGCACGTGATCGTCGGCAATGCGGACACGCGCATTCTGCTGAACGGCACACGCGACGCGATCCGCGCCGAGGTCACGCGCTGCATGTCGCTTGGCAGGGACTGCCCCGGCTTCATCATGGCGGTAGGCAACCACATCCCGCCCAACACGCCGGTGGAGAGCGCCCTGTACTACAACGAGGTCTATCTCGAGCAGCGCGACCGGTGGTGACGGACCCAGGAACAGAGGAGGTACGGTGGACACGTACTGGCATGAACCACAAGGCACGTTCGACACGCGGCGCGCGCGCTACCTGGCATACTGCGCCGCACAGGCGCCCGGCGAGCGGACTGGCTTCTTTAGCCAGATCGCGCGCTTGGCCCTGGGCGAGGGGGCGCTCGACGAGGCGCCGTTCACCGAGGCGCTGGCTTTCATCGACGCGCGCCAGGACTGCTCCGACTTTACCGTCGCGGGCTTGCTGCGCATCCTGTACCTCTATCGCGCCAGCCCGCTGATCGCGCCCACACTCCTGGAGGCGATCGAGGAGCGTGTGCTCGGGTTCAAGTACTGGTGGGACGAGGCGGGGCACGACCGGAGATGCTACCATACCGAGAACCACCAGATCATCTTTCACGCCGACGAGCTCCTTGCCGGGCAACTGTACCCAGACCAGGTCTTCCCCAACTCGGGTCAGCCTGGACGCTACCACGTGCAGCACGCCCTGCACCTGATCCGGCGTTGGATGGACTTTCGCGTCCGGTTCGGCTTTAGCGAGTGGCTCTCCAACTGCTACTTTGAGGAGGACCTGCTCGCCCTCGTCAACCTTCACGATTTCGCGCAGCAGCATGACATCCGCGCGCGCGCCGGGTTGCTGATCGACCTCCTGCTCTTCGAGATGGCACTCCACACCTACCGCGGCGTCTTCGGATGCACGCACGGGCGGACGTACGCCCGCCTGATCAAGGGCGGGCGGAGCGAGTCCTCTGCATCCACAGCCAAGCTGATGTTTGGTATGGGCCTCTACACCCAGCCCAACGCGTTGGGAGCGGTTCCCCTTGCAACCAGCGGCTACCGCTGCCCGCCCCTCATCGCCGCCATCGCCGCTGACCTGCGCGAGGGGGCGCCATTTCGCGAGCGGCACAGCATCGACCTCGATGACGCACCGCGCTATGGGCTGTCGTACGATGACCTCGAGGACGGGCACCTCTACTGGAGCATCCAGGACTACCTCCACCCTGAAGTGATCGAGCTTTCCAAGCGCTTGTCCGCCCTCTACGGGGTGCGGCTCCACGAGGACTATGGCGCGCGGTACAGGCAGCTCTACCAAGCACAGATCGAGCAGCACGGGCGGATCGTCGAACGCAGCATGGACTGCCATGCCTTGACCGAGGTACACGTCGAGACGTATCGTACCCCATCGTACATGTTGAGCTGCGCCCAGGACTATCGCCCCGGCAAGGCGGGCTACCAGCAGCACATCTGGCAGGCCACACTCGGCATCGACGCCGTCCTCTTTACCAACCATCCCGGCTCACTGGACGAGCGGTCTCGGCCCAACTTTTGGGCAGGCAACGGTGTGATGCCGCGCGCCGCCCAGCGCCGAAACGTCCTGGTCTGCATCCACCGTGTCCCTGCTGACGATGCCCTCCCCTACTCGCACGCCTATCTGCCGCGCGATGCATTCGACGAGGTGGTCGAGCGCGGGCCCTGGATCTGCGCCCGGCGCGGCGACGGGTACGCGGCGCTGTATGCCTCGCAGCCCTGGCGTTGGCTTGGCGAGGACGAAGTGCGGGTCGATGCGACGGATGTCGCCTGGGTGTGCGAGATGGGGGACCGCGCGCGGTGGGGCGCGTTCTCACGGTTTGTCGAGGCGGTCACAGCGGCGTCGATCCACGTGGACGAGATGGACGTGCGCTTCGCCTCGCCGTCCGCGGGCGCGGTGCGGTTCGGCTGGCAGGGCCCGTTCCTGGTCGGAGGCGAAGCGATCCCACTGCACGACAGCGAGCGCTTTGAGAACCGCTACTGCACCTGCGCCTTTGGCGCGCCGCAGGTAGAGATCGCGCACCAAGGCCAAGCACTGACCCTCGATTTCCAGCGCAACGAACGAGTCGAGGGTCCAGCGAAAGCGAGGACATGATGGCGACGAACGAGATGGCAATCTGTGCACGCTACCTGTGGCTGCCCGTCCAGAACGGCGCCCCAGTTCGCCATGCGCGTCTGTGCGTCGCAGGTGAGCTGGCGCGTGCTTTCGAGATCGAGCTCGCCCAGGGCGCGCCTGACTTTTGGGTCTCGGCGGACCTGGACGCCTTCCGTGGGCAAGAGCTGTCGATCGAGGTCGACGGTCTCGATCCGAACGACCCAGCACTGGCGGCGATCCGCCAGGATGACGTCCCTCCAGGCGAGGCGGACCAGTACGGCGAGCTGTTACGCCCCCAGTTCCACTTTTCCTCGCGCCGCGGTTGGCTGAACGACCCGAATGGCCTGACCTACTACCGCGGCGAGTACCACTTGTTCTACCAGCACAACCCGTACGGTTGGTCGTGGGGCAACATGCACTGGGGACACGCCGTGAGCCCCGACCTCGTGCACTGGCGTGAGCTCGGCGACGCCCTCTATCCTGACCGCCTCGGGACCTGTTTCTCCGGGTCCGGCGTTGTCGACGCGCGTGATACTGCCGGACTGCGTCGCGGGGACGAGCATCCACTGCTCTGCATCTATACCTCAGCAGGGGGCACGTCCGCCGAGTCAGCGGGACAGCCCTTCACACAGAGCATCGCCTACAGCAACGACCGGGGGCGCACCTGGCAGCACTACCGGGGCAACCCGGTTGTGCCGCACATCGCCGCCAGGAACCGGGACCCCAAGGTGATCTGGCACGAGCCGACGCGCACGTGGGTGATGGCGCTCTATCTCGAGGACAGCGACTACACGCTGCTCGCTTCGCCTGACCTGGTCCACTGGACCCGGCTGTGCGACGTGGTCTTGCCTGGCGCCAGCGAGTGCCCCGACTTTTTCCCGCTCCCGGTCGATGGCAACCCGGAGGACGTCCGTTGGGTGTTCTGGGGCGCCAACGGGACATATCTCGTCGGTCGCTTTGATGGGGCTCGGTTCGAGGCGATGGGATCCCCGCAGCGCTACGACTGGGGAGGAGACACCTATGCCGCACAAACCTGGAGCGACATCCCCGCTGCCGATGGACGGCGGATCCAGATGGCGTGGCTGCGGGTCCCACTGCCAGGCATGCCGTTCAACCAGTGCATGGGCTTCCCCTGCGCCCTCGAGCTGCGCACGACCACAGCGGGCGTGCGCCTGTTTGCCGAGCCGGTACGCGAGATCGCATCGCTGTACGCCCGGTCGCACCGCTGGGAGAGGCGCGTGCTCCCCGCGGGGCACACTGCACTGCCCGGCAGCGGCGCTGAGCTGTGGGACATCGGGCTCGAGTTCGAGGTGGGGCGGGCAGAATCGTGCGGCGTGACTGTGCGCGGCGAAGCAGTGACCTACGATCTCGCGCGCCAACAGCTGACCTGTGCAGGTCGCTCCGCCCCACTCGCGCCCGTTGACGGGCGGATCCGTCTGCGCATCCTGGTCGACCGGGCGTCGATCGAGGTCTATGGCAACGACGGCGCCGTCGCCCTACCCCTGGGCGTCCTGCTCGCCGACAGGGAACGGTCGCTGACGGCGTTCAGCCGCGGGGGAGCGACAACGCTCTATGCCCTAGAGGTCCACGAGCTCCGCTCTGCCTGGGCAGAGAGCGGCGCAACCTAGAACGCCATGCGCGCCCAGCCCGGCTCGGGGTTGGGCTCCAGCCCCAGCATCTCGCGCGCGGTGCGCACATAGTAACGATAGTGCTCGAGCGGTGTGCCGTTCGGGATGCGGTGATCGAGCCCAAACACCATGCCCCCCTGGCGCATGAGGGGCTGCAGCTTGTACGCCAGTTCGGCGTCGATGGCTTCCCGGCTCTGCCGCAGGACGTGCTTGTCGATCCCGCCAAGCATTGCCACGCGCTGCCCGTATGTCTGGCGCACCTGCACCACGTCCATCCTCGCCGCAGGCTCCATGGGAAACATGCAGGTCAGCCCGCAGTCGAGGAAGGCTGGGATCACGGCGTTCACGTTCCCGTCCGAGTCCTGCTGAAAGATCTGGGCGCCGTGCGCGGAGAGCATGTCCCACACCCGGCGATAGTAGGGCTGGATGAAGGCCTTGATCTGGCGTGGGCCGACCAGGCTGCCGCTCTTCCCAGCTAGGTCCTCGTGCACCGAGAGCTGGTCGACCTGCACCTCGCACGAGACGCGCTCCAGCACGCGCTGTGCCGTAGCGCCGATCGTGTCCAGGATATCGTGGATCAGCTCAGGCTGGTCATAGTACGCCATGCAGACCGCTGTTTCTCCGAGCAGCTGCCGCGGTTCGTCAAAGCCCCCCGGGATGCTGACCACGATCAGCGCCCCCGCGTCGCGCGCCCGGCGCGCCTCCTCTGCCCAGCCTGGGGCGAATCGCTCCTCCGCGTACGTGTACCACTCTTTGACGCGCAGCCAAGAGTCCATGTCCGTCACGGGGTAGTCGAGGGGGTGCGCGATGGTCGAAGCCGTCTTGAACATCTTGACCCTACGACCATACCTGTCGCGGCGCAGCACGTGGTCCGCGTTATCTTCGAGCGTGACCTCTTGGTAGCCGCCCAGCATGCCTGTGTGAACGCGCACGCTGTATCGCCGCACGTGGTCAAACCCGAATGCAGTCAGGTTGACCTCGTCCTCGCTCGCTCCCTGGGCGCGCCACTCATCCTCCAGCCCTACCAGTGGGCCGAACAGTTCGACAAAGAGCGGGCGCTCGACCCGCCGGAAGGTCATGTAGTCTAGGTACTCGTCTCGCAGGATCTCCATGTCGCCTTCCTTGCCTCGCTCAGCGGTACGGCATATCGAGGACGGCGCGGCGCAGAGCGAGATAGTTCTCTAGCGGGACCTCGTTGTTCAGCTCAGTGGTCGAGCCAACCATGATCCGCCCCTCTGCCGCCTCGATCGTTCGGCGCACCGTCTCGTACACCTGCTCCGGTGTGCCCAGGGGCAGAAGCTGCGAGACGTCGATCGCGCCCGCCATGAACAACCTCGGGTACCGGCGATGCAAGTCCGCGACATCCATCCCCGCCAGCGTCTCGATCGGGTTGAGCCCATCGATCCCGGCGTCGACCAATCCATCCAGGATCAGGTTCAGGTTGCCGTCGGAGTGAAAGAGGACCGCGACCCCCTTGGCGTGGTACGCCTCGCAGATGCGCGCCGCTCGCTCATAGTAGTGCTCGGCGAACCAGCTGGGCCTCAAGAGCGGTCCCGTCTTGAACGCGATGTCATCCCCGCAGAACACAGCCTCGATCCCGTGGTCGGCGGGTAGGTGCTCGATCCACGAGAGCGTGCGCAGCACACGGCACTCGAGCAGTTCGTCGATCAGGTCGCCGCAGTCCGCGAGGTAGTAGGAAAAGCTCTCCAGCCCGACCTCGCCAAAGATCCCTTGCAGACCAACCCACGGCGCCCCCGGAAAGTAGAACACCTCGCCCAGGTGCGCACGCTCCTCGTCGATGAAGGCGAGCTGTCGCTCCATCGCCGCCTGCCGTTCAGCCGTCCACGACGGGTCAAAAGCCTCGATCTCGGCGCGCTTGGCGGAGGCATATGCCTCCGAGCTCTCGTAGCGGACCGTCTCCGTCCAGATCGTCCAACGGTCGTATCGCTGCTCGCGCCCATCCGCTAGGATG
>JAFGIE010000027.1 GCA_016929775.1 Anaerolineae bacterium | reverse complement strand
GGGCCGAACACCCCGCCCCCACCCGACTTTCGCCCCAGTTTTGCCTTCGACGCCACCTACAGCGTCGTCTGCGACATGAATGGCAACGGCAGGTCTGACATCGTCTTTACCGACGCCGAGATCCCTGGGGGTAAGGTGTGGTGGATGGAGAACCGCGATGGGCGCGGACTGACGTGGGAGCGGCACGACATCTACTGCCCGGATCTGACGCGCGAACCGCGCCGCGGCGCGTACCACAGCCTCTACGTCGGCGACCTCGACGGAGATGCTGACCTGGACGTGTTCAGCTGCGAGATGGAAGCCGTGGGCGGCGAGCGCCCGCCGCGCTACTACATCTGGGAGAACCTCGACGGGGTTGGCGGCGCCTGGCGCGAGCACGTGATCCTCGACGCCAACCTTGGAGGGCACGCGGCGATGGTCGGCGATGTCACCGGCAACGGGCGCCTCGACATCCTCGCCAAGCCGTGGCGCCCGCGGGCGGAGAATGCCGTCGGCGGCAAGGTCTACGTCGTCATGCTCGAGAACAGGTCCTGCCCCTAGCTCACGGAGCAGCCTGTGGCAGCAGGCAACGATCGGGAGGCCCGCAGCGCCCTCAGCTACGGCTCGCCCTGCACTGCGGCGAGCCAGCTGACCAGTGTTGCCGCGTCCTCCTCGAGGCGTTCGGGGGCGTCATCGCGCACGAACTCGATCTCGGCATACAGGTCGTGCCCGCACGCTGCGGCTTTCGCCAGGTATTGCCGCCACGCCTCCGTGCCCGCCGCCAGGGCAAGTCGCTCGACCGAGCTGCCGTCCGGCAGGGCGCGCCAGGTGAACGCGTGCACGTGGCACAGCCACGGCAGGACCATCTCTAGCCCCTCGAGGCAGTACGCGGTGCTCGCCCCGCGAGGCGGCTGCCAGTACGTCAGCACGTTGTCGTGGTCAGCCGCCTCGAGGAGCGCTTTCGCCGACGCATTCGTGTCCGTCAGCGTGCCGCCGTGGAACTCGTAGGCAACGGTGACGCCGCTCGCCGCCGCCAGGTCCGCGATCCGTCTCGAATCGTCGATCACACGGTCCCAGTAGGCGCGATCGGCCTGCGCTGAGCCCTGCTTTCCTGCCCATACGCGCACCACCGGCGTGCCCAATGCGACCGCCGTCTCGAGCACCGCCTCGAACGGGCAGGGCTCTTGGTGGCCTACGCGGTAGTACGAACCGTACGCCGGGATCTCTAGGCCCGCGTCAACCGTCAACTGTCGTACCTGCCGCGCGCGCTGCACGTCGCCGTGCGGCACGTGCACGTCGCCGCCCCACTCGATCCCGGTCAGCCCGGTGCGCGCCACCAGGGCGACGACCTCGCGCGGCGCCAACTGCCGGAACGTGATCGACACCAGTCCAGGACGGATCATCTCTCCCTCGCCTCTATGCCAGTCGTGCGGCTTGTTCCTGCGAGATCGCCCATTGCAGCGGCTCGCCGCGCAAGTAGCGCTCCAGCTCGTCTACCATGTGGCGCCCCATCCGCCGGCACTCGCCGTCTAGCGATCCGGCGATGTGCGGCGTCAGTACCACGTTGGGCAGCGTGTACAGCGGCGAGTCCGCCGCCGGGGGCTCCGGGTACGTCACGTCGAGGACTGCGTACAGGTCGGGTCGCTGCCGCAGCACCTCGATCATCTCCTCCTCCCGCACCACCGCCCCGCGTGCCGTGTTGATGAACGTCGCGTTCTGCTTCATCGACGCCAGGTGCTCGCCCGTGATCATGCCCTCTGTTTCTTTCAGCCACGGCGTGTGCAGCGAGACCACGTCAGATTCGCAAAACACCTCCTCCAGCGAACGCTGCGTTGCCCCCAGCTCCGCCGCCTTGCGCGCGCTCGAGGTATACGCCACCACCTTGACGTCGAACGCTTGCAGGAGGCGCGCCACGTGGCTGCCGATCATGCCCAGCGATACCAGCCCGACCGTGCTCAGGTACGCCCCCGGCACGGGTCCCCGCTTCGGGTAGCGCCCGTCGCGCCGGATGGCAAGCGCATAGTGCCATCCCCGCTTGAGCGAGAACAGGATCTGCGACAGCGCGAACTCGGCGGTCGGGATCGCGTTCGCCGCGTACGCGCTGCAGATCGTGATCCCGCGCGCCCACGCCGCCTCCGTCGCAAACCCGCGGATCGACCCGGCGCCATAAAACACCGCCTTCAGCTTGAGCGCTGCGCGGAGCAGGTCTTCGTCCAACCGCGCCATGCCCCATCCTGAAAAGATCACGTCCACCTCCGCCAGCACCGACGGGTCCTCGCGAACCGCATCCGCCGTCTGCTGCGGCGCGCAGATCTCGACCAGGCGGGCGATATCCTCCCGCTCGGCAGGGCCATAGATCTGCTCGTACGCACTGCTGTTCAGGACATAGATCCCTTTCAGCACTCCCTCTCTCCTTCCTTCCTACTTGCCTCTGCGCGTGTTGTGCAGTATAGTAGAGTGGAACTGCGTCCCTCCGCCTCGCCATGTGGCGCTGCCCACGTGTGGCAGCGCCATCGCCGGCGTGCGCCCCAACTGGGCAGGAGGTGTCCCATGAGCGACATCGTGACCGAATGGGCCGACGTCCGCCCGCCGCCCCCTCCGGAGCTGCATCCCGTGACGCTCGATCCCGCACGAACCGCCCTGCTCGTCCTCGACATCCAGCAGGGCAACTGCGACGCCGCGCGTAGACCCCGCTGCGTCGATTCCCTGCCCGCGATCCAGGCGCTTCTCGCCAGGGCCCGGAGCCG
>JAFGIE010000229.1 GCA_016929775.1 Anaerolineae bacterium | reverse complement strand
TCTTCGGCACTGGTACTGTCGCACGCCTATCGACCAAAGTCAGACTTGACAAAGCGTGTCCGTTCCCTCCGAGGGAACGGGTCCATGCGTGCCCGGATCCGTTACTCGGCGGCGAGGGATAGGTCTCTAGGGCTGGATGTGGCGGCGCGAGGCCTCCGTGGTCGTACGCGCGCAGCCAGATCCGCGCCCCGACGTACAGGCGACCTGCCACCCAGCGCTTCGCCGGCGTCCGCTCGCCCTGCGCCCTGTAGCCACGCACGCTCTACCTAGCTGGTCGGCGCGGATGGCTCCTCTGCCCGCGCGATCGGGACCTCGATCTGCAGTTCGGACGTGGGATCGTCCATTCCGTGAAAGCCCTCGCCGTACCGTTCGATCGTCAGCTTGTAGGCCTCGCGGTAGCCGGAGGACGGCAGCCAGCCCTTGTAGATCGCATCGGGCCAGTTCGACCTGATCTCTGGACCGACCAACGAGAAGACGGCGTACGTGCCCGCTGGGAGCACGCGGTAGCAGAACTCGATCGGGAGGACAGAGAGGCGTTCGACCTCGACGCCGACAAAGACGTAGAACCGCTTGGTCTCCGCATACTCAGGGGGCTCGATGTGTATCTCGTAGGCCACGCTGTCGTTTACTCTGCCCGAGATCTGGTCAAGCCTCTCGTCCCACACAGCGTTGAACCGGTTCCACAGCCTCCCGATCTCGTTCTCTGTAGACCAGCCCTCGCCGCCCGCGAACGGATCGCCATAGAAGGACAACCCCGCGATGGTGCGTTCTGGTTGCTCGACGATCTGTGGTTCCATGTCCATCCCTCCTCATCCTTCGCGCCGGGCGCGGCGGCTCTACCTCTAGTATACCGCGCCCACGTGACGGACGGTGACATATTCCGGCAGATGGTGGCGTACGTGCCCTACGCTCGCCCGCGTCCGGCTGCGGCAATGCGGCGCAGGCGAGCCACGGCTTCGCGGTGGTGCCCCTGACCGTCTTGCTCGAAGGCGCGAACGTGCTCGCACGGGAACTCGGCGCACTCGGCGCAGTGCGCCAGTCCCCGCTCGACGCAGCAGAGCAGGATCGCGCAATCGGCTGACCAGTGGTGCTCTCGGTCCCCAAAGCAGCCGCAGCAGTACATGTTCTTGGCGCTCGCCTCTGCGGCGCCCTCTCCTTCAGCGAGCCAACCCATCTGGCGGTACCACGCGAGGGCGCCATCGGCACCCGTCGGATCGATTGGCAGGCGACGGATCTCGCATGCCCCGCAGTCATAGCCACACGCGCCCATCATCTCGATCGTCTCCATCGGGGTGTGTCCTTTCGCGCGCCTGCGCGGAGTATACGGGGATCATCCCTGCACGCGCCGCCGCCCAGGGCACGGGCAACAGCCCATCGCTCCAAGCCGGGGGCAGAGGTTTGATCGTCCTCTTCCCGGGGCGCGTCGCGGGGCACAAGCGATTCTCCCTACTGCGAACCAGCAGGTAGAGGGAGGCGTGTTCTGGCGGTGCCGGGGCGCGACCGGATCGCGGGTGTGAGCTCGTTGTGCGGCGGTGCCCCGCTACGTGGCGCCTGGGGCGGACTTGAGTCCGAGATGGGGCGCCAACCCGCCAGCGGCGACGAAAGCCGAGAATGCATCCAGGTCCGCAAAGATGCGCGTCGCCGTCGCCCACAGCATCCAGTTCTGGGACATGGGCGAGATCACGAACACGGGCTTGCCCGCGGCGTAGGCGCGCCAGATCTCGAGTGCGGTGCCCATACTCGCCTCCGGCAGGTAGGCGATCAGGGCATCGGAAGCCGCGGCGCGGTCGAGCGAGTCGAGAAACGTCTGTACCGCCTGCTCTCTGTGATAGCTCACGCTGTCCGGATGAAGCTGCGCCGGGTCGACGACCTCGACCTCGGGGTGATGGCGGCGCACGACCGCGGCGATCCGCGCGCGGTACGTCTGGTCGTGTACCGCCATCTCTTGTATGGAGCCCTGCATGATGCCGCCGACAAAGACCGTCGCCCCGGTCTCGCGTCGGGAGGGCTCACTACTCATCGCCGCCCTCGTCGTGCTCTGCGTCGTCGTACGCCTCGTCGTCCGTGTCGGGCGCAGCGATGGTGGGCAGGCGGTTCGCCTGGCGGACCATGTTCTCGATCTCGTGCAGCAGTTCCGGGTTCGCGCGCAGCGCTTCCTTGGCGTTCTCGCGTCCTTGCGCCAGGCGCTCGTCCTTGTACGAGTAGAAGGAGCCACGTTTCTCGATCACGTCCATCTCGACCGCATAGTCGAGCACGTCCCCCGCGCGCGAGATGCCTTCGTTGTACATGATGTCAAACTCGGCGACCCGGAAGGGCGGCGCGACCTTGTTCTTTTTGACGCGGACGCGCGTCCGGTTGCCGACCACCTCGCCCGACTGCTTGATCGCCTGGATGCGGCGGATGTCGAGGCGCACCGAGGCGTAGAAGCGGAGCGCGAGCCCGCCCGAGGTCGTCTCCGGGTTCCCGAACATGACGCCGATCTTTTGCCGGAGCTGGTTCGTAAAGACCACGGCGGTATTGCTCTGCTTGATCGCGCCGCTCAGCTTGCGCAGGGCCTGGCTCATGAGCCGCGCCTGGAGGCCCGGGTGGCTGTCGCCCATGTCGCCCTCGATCTCGGCGCGCGGCACCAACGCCGCCACCGAGTCGATCACCAGCACGTCCAGCGCGCCGGAGCGGATCAGCGCTTCCGCGATCTCGAGCGCCTCCTCCCCTGTGTCTGGCTGCGAGATGTACAGCTCGTCCACGTTCACGCCGCACAGCCCGGCGTACATCGGATCGAGCGCGTGCTCCACGTCAATGATCGCCGCCGTGCCGCCGAGGCGCTGTGCCTCGGCGATGATGTGCTGGCAGACCGTGGTCTTGCCCGAGCCCTCTGGTCCATAGATCTCGGTGATCCGCCCGCGGGGCACGCCGCCCACGCCGAGCGCCATGTCGAGCGAGAGAGAGCCGGTCGGAATGACCTGCACGTTGAGGTGCGTCGCCGTGCCCAGCTTCATGATCGCGCCCTCGCCAAAGCGTTTCTGGATCGCGTCCAGCGTGGTGCCGAGTGCTTGTTCTCGTCCCTTGTTCGCCATCGGGGGTCCCCTCCGTTCTAGTGTGCTCGATGGTTCCATGATAGCACAAATGTTCTAGCTTGTCAATTGCCAGATCGCCAGTCTGTGGTATAATCGCTCCTGCTTTCCGCCCGCCGCGCGGGCGGCTAGACAGGAGATATCCTCGACATGACGAGCCACATACCGCTTGCGCCGCACATCCGCCTCGCGGCGCCGCGAGATACGGTCCAGGTCCGCCTCGATGACGGGCGGATCCTCGAAGGGCCAGTCCATGCGCCGCTCGAGGCGTTCGTGACGGCGATCTGGGAAGCGGACGCAGCGCCGGTCGTCGCCGCACTGGTCGACGGCGAGCTGCGCGAGCTGACCTATCCTGTGCGCAAGGACGTCGACGTGCGGCTGTTGTCCAACGCAACCAGCGACGGGAAACGGATCTACCAGCGATCGCTCACGCTGTTGATGTTGGCTGCGGTGCACGAGCTATACCCTGAAGCGCGGATCCGGATCGAGCATGCGGTGACGATGACCGGGCTGCTGTGCGAGGTACAGGGACGTCCTCCGTTCACGCCGCAGGAGCTCGTGCGCATCCAGGCGCACATGCAAGAGATTGTAGACCAGGACCAGGCGATTGTCAAGAGACGGGTGCCCCTCGCGGAGGCGAAGGCGATCTTTGGCGCCGACGGCTACGAGGACAAGGTCCGCCTGCTCGACTATCGCGATCGGGACTACCTGGTGCTCTATTCGCTGTGCGGCGTGGACAACTATTTCTACGGGTACATGGTCCCCTCGACGCGGTACCTTCCCTACTTTGACCTGGTGCCGCATCCTCTCGGCTTTGTCCTGCGCGCCCCGCGCCGCGGCGCGCCGGTAGAGCTGCCCTCCACGCGCGAGTCGCCCAAGCTCGACCTGGTGTTCCAGCAGTACGGAGAGTGGCTGCACAAGCTGCACATCGCCGACGTCAGCGCGCTCAACGATGCGGTCGCTTCCGGGCGGATCCGGGAGGTGATCCTGGTCTCGGAGGCGCTGCACGAGCAGCAGGTGGTCGAGATCGCCGCCCGGATCGCGGCGCGCCGGGACGAGGTGCGGTTGGTGCTCGTCGCGGGGCCATCCTGTTCGGGCAAGACGACGTTCTCGAGGCGCCTGGCGATCCAGCTCATGGTCCGGGGCTTGCAGCCCGCGCCGCTCGAGATGGACAACTATTTCGTCGACCGGGACCATACGCCGCGCGACGAGAACGGGGAACTTGACTTTGAGCACCTGGGCGCCCTGGACCTGGAGCTGCTGAACGCGAACCTGCTCGACCTGATGGCGGGCCGAGAGGTCCGGCTCCCGAGCTATGACTTTCGCTCTGGCACGCGCCAGGAGGGGGAGACGCTGCGCATCGGACCCCAGCACGTGATCATTGCCGAGGGCATCCACGGCATGAACCCCGACCTCGTGCGCGACATCCCGCCGCAGCGCATCTACCGGATCTACATCTCGGCCCTGACCCAGCTCAACATCGACTGCCACAACCGCGTGTCGACCACCGATTCGCGGTTGCTGCGGCGCATCCTCCGCGACGCGCAGTACCGCGGCTACTCTGCGGCGCAGACGATCGACCGCTGGGAAAGCGTGCACCGGGGCGAGGTACGCTGGATCTTTCCCTACCAAGAGAACGCCGACGCGATGATCAACTCGGCGCTCGCGTACGAACTGGCGGTGATCAAGCCCCTGGTCGAGCCCTACCTGCGTCACACACAGCCCGGCACGCTGGCTTACGTGGAGAGCAAGCGGCTGCTTAGTTTCCTGCAATGGATCTCGCCCTGCACGCCAGACCTGGTGCCCGACAACTCGCTCCTGCGCGAGTTCATCGGCGGCTCGATCCTGCGCGATCTCAAGATATCCCTGGGCCAAGTCTAGCACAGGCTGGAGGTAGACCGTGGCGGACCAAGGTGGTGAGGGCGGCGCGCATAGCCGCCCGTCGTGGGAAGTGATCGTCGTGATCGCAGTCGCGATCCTGGCTTGCTGCATCCTGGGCGTCCTGGGGGGCGGCGCGGCGTGGGTGTTGTGGGCGCGCCTGGACCGCGATGCGTCGCCGGGGGCGTCGGCGACTCAGCGCGCGGTTCGCATCGCGACCGCTACCTCCACCGCGACGCCGACCACGTTCCCTGCCCCGACAGAGACGGCGACGCCCACCCGTCTGCCACCGTCCACGCCCACGCGCGCTGCGCCGACGCTCGCGGCGACTGCGACGCCGGCGCCCCGCGCCACGCCGACACGGACGCCCCGCGCCACGCCGACGCCCGTGGTATGCGACAGCGTTGCCGATCTGGTGGGGATCACGCTCGCCCCCGGACAAGCGTTCCGCTGCGCGTTTGGCCAAGACGAACTCGACGCACAGCTCGCCGCACAGCCCAATCTGCCCTGCCGCTCTGCCTCGCTGGACCTGGTCGATGGCGCCGTCCAGTTCACCTGTCAGGTCGGATTCCCATTGCGCGCGTCCGTGGCCCTCGACGCAGCCGATTGCCGGGCCTCCATTCGCGTGGTGGGGGGTACGCCGGGGTTCACGCAGGTCGTGCAGCAGATGATCGACCAGTACATGGCGACGGCGCCGCACGACCAGTACTGCATCGAGCGCGCTGCGGTGACGCGCGATGCCGTGATCGTCGAGGGCTACCGCCGCTAGCGCACTTGTCCCTCGGCTCCACCGCTGGGCGGACCTTTGCTGTCGTCAGAGCGACACAGGCCGATCGCGTCGAGGATAGAGGGCAGGCAGACGGCGCCGAGATCGGTCGTGTCGACCTCGATCGTCACGCCCGGATAGTCGGGGCGCCACAGCCAGCTCGCTGCCACGTCTTCGGATGTCACGGTGTCCGGGTCGCGGTGTCCCGGATGGCGGTCGGAACGGGCGCGGCGGTTGAAGCGCTGAGCCAGAACCTCGGGCGCGGCGTGGCAGTACACCACCGTCAGCCGTGCCCCAGTGGCCTCGACCAGGGCGGCGAGCTCGCAGGGGGTGCGCTCGTGCTTGAACGTGCTCTCGACGATCACCGACGCGCCCGTGCGCAGGATCTCTTCTGCCAGCGCGAACAGGACGTGGATGGCAGCAGCGCCCAAGCGCTGTGACCAGGCGCGATCGTCCGTTCCCAGCGCTTCATACAGGGCCTCCTTGATCGTGTCCTTGCAGATCAGGGGCCAATGCAGCGCCACAGCGATCTGCCGGGCGAGGGTGCTCTTGCCCGATGCGGGCGGACCGGCGATGGCGATCAGGTGGGGTTCATCCATACGCTGCTCCTCGTGCGGTCTGGTCCCATTATGGCCTGGCGGGGCGCCAGTGCCAAGGGCCGCATTCATCTCACGGGAGGGTAACATGCGCTACGCCGCCGCGATCGACCAGGGCACCACCGGCACGCGGTTCATGGTCTTTGACCATGCGGGACAGGTGGTCGCCGCCGAGTACCTCGAGCACGAGCAGATCTATCCCCAGCCCGGCTGGGTCGAGCACGACGCCGCCGAGATCTGGCGCAACACGCGCCGCGTGGTGGGCGCGACGCTCAGCGGCGGTGAGATCCGGCCCGCCGACATCGCCGGGATCGGGGTCACCAACCAGCGCGAGACGACGCTGGTCTGGGACGCGCGGACGGGACAGCCACTCTACAACGCCATTGTCTGGCAGTGCACGCGCACCCTGCCCATGTGCCAGCGCATGATCGACGACGGGTTGGAGCAGGTCATCCGCGCGCGCGCCGGGCTGCCGATCGCCACCTACTTTTCCGGGCCCAAGATCAGGTGGCTGCTCGACAATGTGCCTGCCGTGCGCCAGGCGGCGGATGCCGGACATGCCCTCTTTGGCAACATGGATACCTGGCTGATCTGGAACCTTACCGGCGGCGTGCGCGGCGGGGCGCACGTCACCGACCCGACCAACGCCAGCCGGACCATGCTCATGAACCTGGAGACGCTGGACTGGGACGACGAGCTGCTGCGCATCTTGGGCGTCCCGCGCGACATGCTGCCGGCGATCCGTCCCTCGAGCGATCGGGCGGCGTATGGCTATACCACCCCCGAGGGCCCCCTGGGAGCGCGCGTCCCGGTCTGCGGCGACCTGGGCGACCAGCAGGCGGCGCTCGTCGGGCAGACCTGCTACGGCGCGGGCGAGGGCAAGAACACCTACGGCACCGGCTGTTTCGTGCTGCTCAACACGGGCGCGCAGATCGTGCCCTCGGAGCGGGGCCTGGTGACCACCGTCGCCTACAGCCTGGCGCCGGGCGCGGCGGCCTATGCCCTGGAGGGCTCGATCGCGATCACGGGCGCGGCGGTGCAGTGGCTGCGCGACAACTTGGGCCTGATCGCGCATGCGTCCGAGACGGAGGCGATCGCGCGCTCCGTACAAGACACGGGAGGCTGCTATTTCGTGCCCGCTTTCTCCGGGCTCTTTGCGCCCTACTGGGACATGTACGCGCGCGGCGCGATCGTCGGCCTGACGCGCTATGTGAACCGCGCGCACATTGTGCGCGCCACGCTCGAGTCGATCTGCTACCAGACGCGCGACGTGATGGAGGCGATGCGCCTCGACTCGGGGATCGAGCTGACCACGCTCAAGGTCGACGGCGGCGCCACGGTGAACGACTTTTTGATGCAGCTCCAGGCGGACATCCTGGGCGTGCCCGTCGTGCGCCCCACGATCAACGAGACGACGGCGCTCGGCGCGGCGTACGCCGCCGGGCTGGCGACCGGCTTGTGGTCGGGGCTCGACGACCTGCGCGCCAACTGGGGCGTCGATCGCACCTTCGCGCCCACCTGGGACGAGACGCGTCGCGCGGCGGGCTACCGTGGCTGGGCCAAGGCGGTCGCGCGCACACGCGACTGGGTGGAGCGCGGGTAGAGAGGCCCTCGCCCGGGTGGGTGAGGCGCCGCTTGCGACACGCTCGCGATCGCGGTGCTCCGCGAGCTGTGGGTTTTCTCTCGCCGATCAGTGTCTCCGCAGGACCAGCGGCAGGTAGACGATCCCGCCCTCCTGGGTCGTGAAGGACCAGCTGTAGGGCGTCTCCATCGGGTTCGCAGAGGTATCGCAGGCGGCGATCGTCACGAGATACTCGGTCGCGGGCGCGAATGCGGTGTGTGTCACTGTAGCCACCGTACCAGCCTCGTTCCAGGATAGATCCCAATCGTCCAGGTGGGGTGTCAACGCCAGCTGGAAGGTCGGTGGCGCGATCTGCTCGGTGAAGGTGATGACGATAGGGGCATCGAGCGGCACGTCCCCCGCACTCCTGGCAGGCAGGTGAGCGGCGATCTGGGGCGGCACGGGGTCAGCGATGATCCACTGGTAGCCTACGCCGCCCACAACCAAGCCGTCGACACGTTCCTGCAGCGCCATCTCGAACGCGCCCTGTTCGGGCGCATCGATCGTGAGCGTCAGCGTGACCTCCTCACCCGATCGCATCGGGATCGTGCCCACCGTAGCCGAGACGGCGCCGGTGACCAGGATCTCTTGAGTGGGCGTCACCACGACCACTCCCTCGGCCCAGTGTCCCTCGTGGCTCTGCCAGCGGTCGAACAGCTCCTCCCCCAGGCGGATCGTCAGAGTCCCCGTAGTCGGGAACGTCATGCGTTCCACGAGCAGGTCCATCTCTATCGGCCAGGCGTAGACGTTGGCAAGCACGACCCGCTCTTCGATCGCGGACTGGCTCCACGCGCCCTGCGGCGAGCGCAAGTGGACGACGACGTTCCGCCACGAGACATTGTTGTCCCAGCGCGGACGGTGGGGAGAGCAAGGCGCGCTCCGATCGGCCGGATCGCCCGTCGCGTCGATCACGGTGTGCAGCCCGTGCCGGCCCGGCTCCTGCGGGACCCACGACAGCGCCACGATGCGCACCTCGCCGGGGAGCAGGTTCTCGAAGGGGATGACGCCCACGTTCGGCGCGCCCACCTTGCACGGCCATCCGATGCGCGAGCGATCCCAGAAGACGCCCACCTCGCCGGATGCGGCCTGCTTGCCGCGGTTTCGCAC
>JAFGIE010000228.1 GCA_016929775.1 Anaerolineae bacterium | reverse complement strand
AGAGTGGCGGGTGCTGCGCCGCTGCCGCCAGGGCGAGGTCGACATCCTGCATTGTCTCGACGGTGAGAGAGGGGTGCAGTACCTGCCGGACTTGCCGTCGTGGCTGCTTCGGTCCAGACCGGCGTTTCTCGCAACGTTCCACCAGCCTCCGGACAGGCTGCGCGCGCTGGTCGATCCACGCGTGTACTCCGGGATGGACCGCATTATCGTGCTGTGTCCAGAACAGGTAGACTTTGTCCAGCAGTACGTGCCCGGTGAGAAGGTAGTGATGCTACTCCACGGCGTGGACACAGGGTTTTTCTGTCCCGCTGACAGATGTCTTGTCGATAACCACTTCAGGTGCCTGAGCGTGGGGTATCATATGCGCGACTATGAGATGGTACTGCAAATCGCTGATAGGCTGGTCGGTGAGACGGGCATCGAGTTCCACATCGTTTCCTCAGCGGTGGAAGGGATGAGATTGCCAGCCAACGTGCGCGTCTATGGTCGCCTTTCGGATGAGGAGTTGCGCAGGCTATACCAGACGAGCGACGTACTCTTTCTGCCGCTGCTCGGGGCAACAGCCAACAACACTATCGTCGAGGCGATTGCTTGCGGACTGCCCGTCGTAACAACCGATCTACCCGCCTTACGCACCTATCTCACGGACCAGGAGGCCATTCTTGTGGAAGGACGCGCTCCAGAGCGGTATGTGGACGCGCTCCTGTACTTACGTCGCGATGCCGATCTCCGGGCTGCAATGGGCCGATGTGCGCGCACACGTGCTGAAGAACTCTCTTGGTCACGCATCGCTCCTCTATACGAGTCCCTGTACGAGACGGTCGCCGTCGAACGCGATCGGGGCCGAGGATGAACCTCCTCACAGTGAGCGAGTCCGATATCGCGGGCGGCGCCGAGCGGGTGGCGTGGGCCCTGTTCGACGCCTATCGGCAGCGCGGGCACGCCTCGCACATGGTCGTCAGCAGGCGGCGTTCCTCCGACCCAGACGTGATCGAGATCCCGTGCAGTCGCCGGAGTCTGCCAGTGATGCGTCTGTGGGCCGCTTTGCGTGGGCTGCGCGCACCGGAGGAGCAACGGATTCCATGGGGCAGGCTGGCGAGGTGCTGGCGCCAGACCCTGGCGCTCGTGCCGGCGTGGTTGGACGTCCGCCTCGGGCACGAGGACATGAACTACCCGAACAGCCGTGCACTCCTGGACCTCGTCTGCCCGCGCCCCAGCTTGGTGCATCTGCACAACCTGCACGGCGCATACTATGACCTGCGTGCGCTTCCGTCCCTCAGCCGCCGCCTGCCCGTGGTCCTGACCCTGCACGATCAATGGCTGCTTACGGGGCACTGCGCTCACACGTTGGACTGCGAGCGGTGGGAGACCGGGTGCGGCGAGTGCCCAGATCTCACGATCTATCCGGCGATCCGGCGCGATGCGACCGCTTGGAACTGGCGCCGCAAGCAGCGGATCTACCAGCATAGCCGGCTATACGTAGCCACGCCCAGCCAGTGGTTGATGGATCGCGTGCAGCACTCTATCCTTCGCCCAGTCGAGCGGCGCGTGATCCACAATGGAGTGAATCTGGACGTGTTTCGTCCGGGGGACCGGGAGCACGCTCGGGCGCGTCTTAGGCTGCCTGCGGACGCGTTCGTGCTTCTCTACGTAGCCCACGGGCTCAAGGCAGCGCCCTTTAGGGACTATGCGACGATCGAGGGGGCGGTGCAGCGGATCGCGGCGTCTGCCTCGACGGGAGAGCGCCAGATTCTGTTCGTAGGGTTGGGCGGGATCGAGGGCCCCCGACAGCGGCTGGGTGCGGCAGAGATATGGCACGTGCCCTACCAGTCCGATCCGCGCCGGGTCGCGCTGCATTACCAGGCGGCGGACCTGTATCTGCACGCCGCACGCGCGGACAACTTCCCAAACACGATCCTGGAAGCGATGGCGTGCGGCACGCCGGTCATCGCCACCGGGGTGGGTGGTATCCCCGAGCAAGTTGCGGACGGTGCGACGGGCTACCTGGTCCCGCCAGGGGATCCCAGGGCTATGGCCGAACGCGCGGCTGCTCTCCTCGCAGACCCCGGCTTGCGGGAGGGCATGGGCCGCCGCGCGCGCGAGGTCGCAGCGCAGCGGTTCGACCTCCAGCGACAGGTCGACGCATACCTCGCCTGGTTCGAGGCAATCCTGGAGGCGCACCGTTCCAGATCGCCCAACGCCTGAGCGGCTGAGACAGAAGGTGCCCCGTTTGCCTATGCCGATCCCTCAAGGAGGAGCGTGCTTTTGTGCCGGAGGTCAGCACACTGAAGCGCTATGGTTTCATCGATGCGATGCGCGGCTATGGAATCCTGGGCGTCTTGCTCGTGCATACCGCACAGTGGACGACTACCACTGTCGGGCGATCCGCCGCTCTGCAGTGAGCACCGGGCGATCGAGATCTGTCTCGTTTCTGTGATGGATGCAGCCCCCCAGTACCTATGTTCCAGTTCAGCCCTTCCGTTCCGACTTTCCCGCACGCCAACGCATCAGCGACGACATGTCACTGTGCGCAGCAAGAGAATGACCGCACGAGGTAAGAAGAGATACCGGATAGGGGGCACCGGTCCGTGGTCCATCGTCCGTCGTCCCTTCAGCGCGGCACGATCTCGTAGTA
Organism: Anaerolineae bacterium; assembly: GCA_016929775.1. The sequence continues at coordinate 71 of JAFGIE010000228.1, read as the reverse complement.
CAGCTGGTCCTCCGTCCGCACCGAGTACGCCTCCGTCTCGACCAGCGCGTCGATCTCGTCCGGGTGGTTCT
>JAFGIE010000026.1 GCA_016929775.1 Anaerolineae bacterium | reverse complement strand
CTAAGCCAAGCTCGCTTCGATCCGGCGCAGGGTTTCGATCTGCGCGCGCAGTCAAGAGCCCGGTTGGTCAGCGGAGCCGGAGATGCACTAAGCCAAGCCCGCTTCGATCCGGCGTAGGTAGTCGATCTGCGCCCGCAACTTGACCCTATGGTCGATCGGCCGAAAGTCCTCGATCGAGATAAAGCCCGTGTACCCAACCGCCTTGAGATCGGACAGGAACAACGGGATGTCGAGGATGCTGTCCGAGAGGTCACACCCCTCCCATCCCCAGATCAGGGTCCCGTCATCCTTGCGCCCCTGCTCCACAGGACGCCATCCGCCCGCGTGGCAGTGCTGCACATAGTCGCCCAGCAGCTCCAGCCCGATGCGGAACGTCTCAAAACCGTCCTTGGCCATGTTGTTCACGTCATAGATCACGCCCATCTCGTGTGGGCCAAAGTTCGACGCGATGCGGTGTGCCAGAGAAGCGCTGACCATGATCGTGCCGCCGTGGATCTCGATCACGACCTTCAGCCCATACGGCTTGAGGATCTCGATCGCCCGCCCATAGACCTCCACAGCCTCTGCATAGAGCGCCGGGTAGGGCAGCGAACGGTCGTACCCGCGCGGCGCGCCAAGCCGGATCGGGATCTTGCCCAGGCGCGCCACGCCATCTGCCAGGCGCTTGATCTCCTCGTACTCGTCCGCACGCAGGTTGGACGCGATCGCCGCGATCTCGAGACCGTGATCCGCCGTGATCTGCGCCACCTCGGCGGCTTTGTGCGCCAAGTTGGCAGGCGACAGGTCCGTCTTGTGCTCGCCCCAGTAGCTGTAGCCCTTGCCTACTGCCGCCGGATTGGTGTACCGGACGCGCCACTCGACGCCGTCGTACCCCAGTTCCTGCAACAGCTGGCAGGTCTCGGCGACCCCGAGGTCGGGCAGGATCACACTGGTTACGCTGTACTTCATGCGCCCACTTCCTTCAGCCACGACTTGAGGTGGATCTCGCGTCCCTCACGCGCCGAGGCATAGATCGCCAGGATCAGCTCGACCGCCTTGCGTGCGCTGCCGCCGGTGATCATCGGCTCCCGGTCTTGCGTCACCGCCATGCACAGGTCGTCGACCTGGGCCCGGTGCCCGGAGTGGCTGATCGCGCGCGGATCGCTCGTCGCGCTGGGACCCTCGCGACCGACGCACTTGTCCGGATCGTTGCGGGCGACGATGCTCTTGTCGCTGCTGACCGCCCACTTTTCGATGCCCCTGTCGCTGAGCACGATCGTGCCCTTTTCGCCGTGAAAGTAGAACGTGGTCGGTTCGCCTGGGTTGGAGGATGTCGTCCCCTCGATCACGCCATAGGCGCCATTGGCAAAGGTCACCAGGGCCACGCATGTGTCCTCGACCTCGATGTCGCGCACCTTGGCTGACGCCTTGGCATACACGCTCTCGACGTCGCCCATAATCCACGTCAGGACATCGATGCCGTGCACGCCCTGGTTCATCAGCGCCCCTCCGCCGTCGAGCGCCCAGGTAGCGCGCCAGTCAGCCGACTGGTAGTAGGCGGGGGAGCGATAGTACTTGAGGTACGCGTCTGCCAGCGTCAGCTGGCCCAACACGCCCGACTGCACTGCCTCGCGCACGGTCTGCGTGATCTGGTAGGTGCGTCGCTGAAAGATGACTTCCAGCTTGATGCCCGTCTTTTCCACCGCAGCCATCATAGCGTCTATCTGCGGGACCGTGATCGCCATCGGCTTCTCGCACAGGACGTTTACGCCCGCTTCCGCTGCGGCGATCGTCATCTCGGAGTGCAGGCCCGACGGCGTGCAGATGCTCACCGCATCGAGCCCGCCATCGCGGAGCATCTCGTGATAGTCGCGGTAGAAGGCAACGCCCCCGTACCGCTCGGCGAACTCTGCGCCCTTTTCGCTGTCAATGTCGCAGACAGCGACCAGATCGGCGTACTCGCTGCCGACCACCGAATCCGCGTGCGAGGGGGCGATCACGCCGCAACCGATGATGCCCCACCTCAGTTTACCCATGGTACCCTCCTCGTGTGATAGTGATATCGTCGCACTTGCAGTATACGCGATTCCGTCCGACGCGCAAGAGCGCCCCTGCGCTGCGCATCGGGCAGCGGTCAGCGGTCGCGCCGGAGAAGCGATAGGGCGAGTTCGCCGATCGCCTGGTGGGCGGGCGTGTCGAGACCGGTCTGTGCCAGGCAGTCCAGGGCCTGCTCCGAGAAGGTGCGCGCCAGGTCTTCCGCGTACGTCCGCGCGCCTGCCCGCTCGAGGACCTGGATCACCTCGGCTACGTCGTCCTCTTGGAGATGGTCGCGCGCATACAGCGCACGCAGCGCCGGATCGCCGAGGGCGTACACCACGGGAAGGGTCTTTTTCCGCGATAGGACATCCGTCGCCGCCGACTTGCCGGTGACCGCTTCTGTACCCCAAATGCCCAGGATGTCGTCGATGACCTGGAAAGCCATGCCGAGGTTCTCGCCAAACCGCCGGTACGCGGCGATCACGCCCGGTTCGGCGCCACCCAGGAGCGCACCCAGCTGCGCAGAACAGGCGATCAGCGCCGCCGACTTGCAGTGGATCATCCACAGGTAGCGGTCCAGCTCGACCGCAGCCTGCCCTTCGAACGACATGTCGAGGTATTGGCCTTCCGTGAGGGTCAAGCAGGTCTCCGACAGGGCGCGCAATGCGCTGATCGCGCGCTGCAGCGGCACACCTCGCTCGGGAAGCTGGCTCAACTTGACATAGGCGACGGTATACATGCCATCGCCGCAGTTGATCGCCTGTGGGACACCCCACAGACGCCAGACCGTCTCCCGATGGCGCCGCGTCGGGCTGCCGTCCTCGATGTCGTCGTGGATCAGGGAAAAGCTGTGCACCAGCTCGAGCGCCGCAGCTGCGGGCAGCGCCTGCGCGATCTCTCCCCCCACAGCCTCGCAGGCCAACAGGCACAGGAGCGGGCGCAGCCGCTTGCCCTCGCTCCCTTCCCGCGCACGCAGGCGCTCGTCCATCCACCCCAGGTGGTACTGCATCATGCCATAGTATGCGGACATCTCTCCGTCGACGGCGAGCAGCTCGCGCATCTCGTCCTCGATCCGGGGCAGGAACCGCTCCACGTAGGCGCTGACGTTCATCGGGGGACCTCCTCGAGGTGGCGCGTACCGCGCAGGGCAGCGAGGTCCTTGGCGCCGATGCAGAACATCGCGACGCGCAGGACCTGGATCACGACAGACAGGGCGTCCACGACCTCCGCGCTTGACCGCAGGGCGTGGCGCAGCAGCGGCAGTGCGATCCCAGCCACGTCCGCGCCCAGGGCGATGCACTTGGCGACGTCGATGCCCGTCTCGATCCCGCCGCTGGCGATCAGCGGCGTGTCCGGCGCCGCCTGGCGCACCGTCCGCACCGCATCCGCAGTCGGGATCCCCCAGCCCGCAAACTGCGCGGCGACCCGCGCATCGTGGGGCATGCGCGCACGATGCCGCTCGACCTCGCTCCACGAGGTACCCCCCGCCCCGGCGACGTCGAGCGCGCTCACGCCGACCTCCACGAGGCGGCGGGCGACGGCGGATGACAAGCCGCACCCCACCTCCTTGACCACGACAGGGACAGGCAGGGCGCGGCACACGCGCTCGATCTTGGGCAGAAGGCCCGCGAAATCGGTATCGCCGCCCGGTTGGAGCGCCTCCTGGAGGGGGTTGAGATGCAGCACGAGGGCATCCGCCTCGATCATGTCGACCGCGCGCTGGCACTCGCCGATGCCATAGCCGGCGTTGAGCTGCACTGCGCCCAAGTTCGCCATCAGCAGCACGTCGGGAGCGACGTCGCGGAGGCGATAGGTCGCTGCCCACTGCGCGTCCTCGAGCGCCGCACGCTGCGACCCCACGCCCATGCCGATCCCCAGCGCCTGCGCCGCTTCGCCCAGGCGACGGTTGATCGGCCCGGCGGCTGCGGCGCCGCCCGTCATGGGGGAGATGATCAGCGGCGCGCGTAGCGACCGCCCCAGGAACCGGGCGGACAGCTCGACCTGTGCCAGGGACAGGTCGGGCAGGGCCTGGTGGCAGAAGCGATAGCGCTCCAGTCCCGTGGTCGGGCATCGCGGGCGCACTTGCTCTTCAAGGCAGATCCGGAGGTGGTCGTCCTTGCGCGCGTCAGTCATCGGCTGCTCTCTCCTGCCGGGTGGGCGTTGGCGCGATCTTACCAACGTTGCCGTACCGTGTCAAGTGCCCGCCGCGCGATCCGCGGTTATCGCATGTTGACGAGAACGCGCAACGTGGGTACAATAGCGAGAGTTGCTCGCGCCAGACCCCAACCTGCGGAGGAGACAAATGGACGTGTACGCAAAGGTCAAAGAGATCATCGTGGAACTGCTTGAGGTCGACCCCGACCTGGTCACGCCGGACGCCAGCTTTCGGGACACGCTCGAAGCGGACTCGCTCGACCTCGTCGAGTTGCTCATGGCCTTTGAGGACGAGTTCGGCTCAGCCATCCCTGACGAGGACGTGAAGGGTCTCGTCACCGTCGGAGATGCCGTCGCCTATATCGAGAAGCAGAGCCAGGGCGAGTCCTAGGCACCAGGACACCGTCGGACTACAGCGACGCACCCACGGAGTGCGTCGCTGTCCGATCGGCCCACTGCCAGCGTGCTAGGAACCCTCCACAGGCGCCGGCTATTCTGACCGGGCAGCCTGCTGCTTGGCGGACTCTGCCTTTCCCTCCGTACCTGCCAAGACCTGGATCAAGCGGTCGACGATCTCGAGGATGAACCGCTGCCGGAAGGCGGCGATGCAGGCGAGGGTATACGGAAAGGCCTTGATCGTGAGTTCTTGTGCGGGTGTGCTGCCGCTGACCAGGCTCAGGAACCCTGCATCCACGATCGCGTAGACGAGCGCGCCGATGATCAGGCCGATCAGCGGCTGGACGACGTACCACATCACGTACTGCTTGTCAAAGTCCTTCACCTTGGCTGCGTGCCAGTACAGGCTGTACAGGGCGCCGAGCACGCCGCCTACGCCGCCCCACGCTGCACAGTTCCACAGTTGGCCGATCGAGACGTAGCGCTCTGCGCCCCCGATCGCCGCCTCGATCTGGCTGACATAGTATGGCGCGAGCAGGATCCCGTGCGCCAGCACGGCGACCCAGAACACCTCGTACAGGAGCGTCGCCCAGCCGTAACTGCTCGTCCAGCGCGCGGTGTTCTTGCGTCGAACCACGATGCTGTGCACCTGCCCGACCTTGTACTGGGCGAGGTCGAACTCCCGCGGTCGCTTGATCAGGATGTCCTGCGCCTCCTGGAGCAGCTGCAGCGCCTCGTCCTGCAGCGGATGCGCAGAGAGCGCGATCGGCACCTCGCGGTAGAGGACCGTGATCTGGTCCCACAGCGCCTGCCGCCGCTCATCGCCCACGTCCGCCACCTCGCCCTCCCGTCGCGCAGGCGCTGGTTGCGCCTCCTCGCGCGCCGCGGGCGCACGCAGGTCGAACGCGTCAGGCTGGGGGCCTGCTGGCGCTGGGGGCGCGTCCATCCGCTTAGGCCCGGGCGACTCTTGCGCGGGCGCGGCGATAGGCGCGCGGTTGGGCACCACGGGAGACCTGTCCTTCGGCGCCGAACCCGCGGACGTTGGGCGCACCGGCGCCTTGGGCGCCGCAGCCGAGGACGTCCCGCCGGGGACGGGCGCCGTGCGGCTGCGAGAGCCGCCCATCAACGCCCCCCTGTCGACCAGGGCTGACCTCGCTTCCGCCTCGAGGAGAGCAGCGAGCTCTGGGTCCAGCCCTGCCGGCGCATCGCGCGCCACCTGCTCCCGATGAGGCGCCTTCGCGTGGCTCGCGCCACCAGGTTGCTCGCCAAACAGGGTCTCCACCCCTCGTCCTGCCAGGCTGGGTCGCTGTCCTGCCATCGCGCATCACCTCCATCTCGGTATGCTGTACCGCCGATCGCGCCCGCGCCGCGCGTTGGCACAGGCGGGTCACGACGCCCAGAGAGGGAGGTCCGCGTGCGCCAGGACGCGCAGGATACGCCTCGCGCGCACCGAACGAGGCGCCGTGTACGGGTCGTCCAGACCGGGTAGCGGCGTTCCGTCTGTGTGCGCGAGGGTTGCCCTGGCAGCTGTCCGCCTGCGCTCTCGGGAAGAGCTGCGGACACAGGACACGTGGTGTCAAATCAGGAGGCCCCCCTCTTTATGTACAGCTCGATTATACCACACTTCCGGCCAAATGTCACGATCGAGATCGGTTATGATCAGTTGGCGCAACGCGCACATCCGGACCGGGCGACGCGCTCAGCCGTCGCGCCCGCGCGGCGCCTTGTTGCATACCGCCCGGTTGTGGTAGAATGTGTGCGTGGCGGGTCGTCGGCGCCCGGGACTGACGCCTGCCCGCCCCGAGCGGCGATGTCGCTCGATCCGCACGCGGGGCAACGCGACTGCGAGGCACAGCTGACCCAGGGAGGTACCGGCGATGCAAGCTGCATCGCACGAAAGCCAGATCGCGCACGCCGTGGCAAGGATGCCGCTGATCCGCGCTGTCTTGAGCTTTGCCGACCGGCTGGGCGTCGACCTCTACCTGGTCGGGGGGACAGTGCGCGATCTGCTGCTCGGCGTCGATACGCACGACCTGGACTTTGCCGTGGACGGCGACGGGCTGCGCATCGCCCGGGCGGTAGCGGACGCAATCGGCGGCGCGTACGTCACGCTCGACGCCGCCCGGCGCACGGGTCGAGTGGTGCTCACGGGAGACACGCGCCTGCCGGGCCTGGCGGACGTGCGCTACATGGACTTTGCCTCCTTCCGCGCCGACGACCTGGAAGCGGACCTCCGCGATCGCGACTTTACGATCAACGCCATGGCGGTCGGGCGCGGGGACGACGGCGCGCTCGAGCTGATCGATCCCCTGGGCGGGCGGTCCGACCTCGCGGATCGAGTCCTGCGGGCGGCATCGGCGAGGGCGTTCCTGAACGATCCCGTGCGGACACTGCGCGCCGTGCGCCAGAGCGCGCAGTTCGGGTACCAGATCGAGCGCCAGACGCGGACCTGGCTCACCGAAGCCGTGCCCTATCTGGCGCAGGTGTCGGCGGAGCGCGTGCGCGACGAGTGGTTCAAGATCCTCGGGCAGCGCGACGCCTCACAGGCAATCGCCGAGCTCCGGCGGCTAGGCTTGCTCTTTGCGATCGCGCCCCCTCTCGCCCGGCTTGAGGAGCAGGATGCCCCCACCCAGTCGGACGCGCTGGCGCACGCCCTGGCGGCGGTCGAGGTCATCGACCGGCTGTGGGACGGGTTCGAGGCGGGAGGGCGGCGGGCGAGCGCGCTCGCGCCGCCCCCTGCCCTGGAGCCCATCCTACCCCACATCCGGGCGCGCTATGCCGCTCCGATCTGCGATGAACGCTCCTACCTCGCCCTGCTTCGCTGTGCGACGCTGCTACACGACGTCGGCGGAAGCGATGCACCGGGCACGGAGGCTATCCCGCCGACCGGCGCGCCGGAGCACGCGGAGCGGGGCGCGGCGATCGCCGCGCAGCTTGCGCGCCGCTGGCGATGCAGCACGCCCGAGCGCGAGATGCTCGAGACGGCGATCCGGGCCCACGCGCGCCTCGCCCCGCTCGCACAGGGCGCCGCACTCGACCGCCGCGCCATCTATCGTTACTTCCTCGACACGGGCGTCTATGGCCTCGATGCCGCATTCGTCGCGCTCGCCGACTATGGCGCAGCCCACGGCGCACGCCCCTCGTCGCAGGGCTGGCGGCAGCAGGTTGGGATCGTGGCGCAGCTGTGGCGCGCCTACCTGCTGCAGCGGGAGCAGGTTGTCGATCCGCCCCCCCTGGTCTCTGGTCGGGATCTGATCGCGCTCGGGATGGCGCCGGGCCCACGCATCGGCGCCCTCCTGGCGGCGGTGCGCGAGGCGCAGGCTGCCGGAGAGGTGACGACCCGTGCGCAGGCGCTGGCGCGAGCGCGCGCCTGGATCGACGCCCTCCCGCCTGCGGAGCCGTGACGCCGCGAACCGTGGAGGATGACGCATTGCTCGAACTAGAGATTCCGGGCAGAGGATCCATCCGCCTGTCCTCGCTCGTCCTGGACCTGAACGGCACGATCGCGATCGACGGGGAGCTGATCGCAGGCGTGCCCGAGCGCGTGCGCCAGCTCCAGGAGCGGGGGATGCGCTGCTACTTGGCGACGGCAGACACGCGCGGCAGAGCCGCCGTGACGGCGGAGGCGTTGCACCTGGACCTGCACCGCTTGCAGCCAGGCCAAGAGGGAGCGCAAAAGGCGGCGCTCGTCGAGCGGTTGGGGGCAGAACGCGTCGTCGCGATCGGCGCGGGGGCTAACGACGCCGGCATGCTGGCTGCCGCCGAGATCGGGATCGCCGTGATCCAAGACGAGGGCGCGGCGATCGCCGCGCTGTTGGCTGCGGACGTGATCGTGCCGGGGATCTGTGCCGCCCTTGACCTGCTGATCGAACCGCGGCGCCTGGCGGCGACGCTGCGCTGCTAGCGCGGTGGCTCGCCGTCGCGCGCACTGGGGTCAGGCGGCGTCGCCCTCAACCGTGGGCGCGCCCACCTCCGCCAGGGACGTGGCGCGCGCCAGCGCGCGCTCTCCCACCCACAGCCACAGCGCGTGCGCCACGATCGTGAGCCACAGCGCGCTGCTGGACAAGGACAGGTACGCGGTGAACAGGGCACACACCCACTCCTGGACCACGAGGGGGCTGCGCTCCGTCAGCAGGTCGCGGCGCCGTCGCGGGTCCGCGAGCCATGGTCCAACGATCGCGACCAGGCTGACCAGCGCGACGATCAGCCGGTTCTCGGTGTACAGCGCGGCGACGCCGCGGTAGAACGCCCACAGCAACTGCAGCGACACAGCCACGCCCAGCGCTGCCCACCACGACACCGGCGTGCGCGCCGCCTCTGTGCCGGGCGCCGTGCGCCCGTACCACACCCACAGCGCGATCAGCAGCCCGAGCGTCGCCGCGACCAGCGCGACGCCCTTTCCCAGCTCGAGCAAGCTCGACGCTTCCCCCAGACCGAGCAGCTGCAGGACAAGGGCAGCCGAGCTCGTGGACGCATAGGTCGTCGGGATCCCGAACTGGGCGATCAGCGCGCCGCGCCACAGGACAACGCACGGGATCGCGACGTGCGACAGCGCGCCCACGACCCCCGCCGCAGCCCGCCAGCGGCGTTCGGCCCGCCCGTGCGCGCGACGCCACCCCAACGCCCACGCCGCATTTGCCGCCAGCGCGTGCGCCACGGCGACGCATAGGACCAGCAAGGTCAGCTGTTGGCGGCCCAACTGAGGTACAAGTAGCCAGGCGAGGACTTGGCGCAAGGACGGCTCCTGCCTAGAGGGCCCCTTGGTGGAGCGGGACGCTCAACCGCACGATCGTGCCGCGACCGAGCGTCGTCCGGACGATGCACCGCCCGTTGACGAGCGCCGCGCGCTCCTGATAGTTGAGCAGGCCATAGCTGGCGCGCCCATCGTAGGAAGCCATCGTCTCATCATAGTCAAACCCGACGCCGTCGTCCTCGATCTCGGTCACAAAGGCGCCGTCTTGGGTGTACATCCGGATCCAGATGTTGTCGGCGCTGGCGTACTTTTGCGCGTTGTTCAGCGCCTCCTGGGTCACAGACCAAGCCACGCCCTGCACGCTCACGTCGACCTGATCTTCGATCCCGTCGGCGATCTCGAGCGTCACCGGTAGGTGGCGGGTCTCCTGGATCTTGGCGACCAGCTGTTCCACCGCAGCCTTGAGCCCCTGCGTCTCTAGGACGACGGGCCGCATGGCAAAGAGCATGGTCCGGATCTCCTTGGTCGTGCGCCGGGCCAAGTTCTCCAGCTTGAACAGCTCGGCTTTGACCTTGTCCGGGTCCCGATCGACCATCAAGCGCGCAAAGTTCAGCCGCATCGCGATCGCCGAGATCGACTGCGTGGGGCCATCGTGCAGATCGCGCGCCAGCTTGTTGCGCTCCTCGTCGCCTACCTCGAGGATCCGCTCCTTCTCCTGGCGCAGGTCCTGGTAGAGCTGGGCGTTGTTCAGCGCGACAGCCGCCTGGCTCGCCACCGCTGTCAGCAACTGGGCATGCACCTCCGCGAACGCATCCGGCATCGGGCTCGTGAACAGGATCAAGCCGTACAGCTCGAACCCGGCGCGCAGCGGCACACACAGCGCGGAGCGGCAGCGCCGAAAGGGCGTAAAGCGCCCCAGCTCGGCGTCGCCCGACAGGCTGTCGAGGATGATCGGCTCTCCCTCGCGCAGCACGCGCTGCAGGAGCCCCCCCTCGGCGCGCAAAGTCAGCCTCGTCTCGGGCGGAGGGATGTTGCGCGAAGCGGCGACATACAGCCCCCTCTCCCCGAACAGGAACACGGCGCTCGCGGTCTGCTGGCGAAAGGGCGTACCGTTCTCGTCAGACAGCTCGTCCGAGCCCACCACGCTCAGCTCCAGGATCGCGTCCATGATCCGCTCTGGGTCCAGCGTCGCCCCGAGCATCGCCGCCATCTCATAGATCACGCGCGAGCGTTCCACGTCCGCCTCGAGCTGCCTGACCTCCGTCCGCAGGGCCTCCGCCTCCTCGTCGCCCAACGGGGGCTCGCGTCGCAGGGCATCGATCCCGAAACCGCCCAGCAAGGCACACAGCAGCAGGCCCAACGAGTGCGACAGGGCGTCGAGCAACGTAGCCCCGACCAGCCCCGGAGGGCCCTGCAACAGGGCGACCAGGACGCTGCCCGCCGCCAAGACGCCCGCGCTCGCCAGGCCCACTGCCCAGTCAAAGCGCGCGCAAAGCGCGATCACGGGCACAACGCCATAGAAGACCATGATCCCCCCGCCGAGGGCGACCATGGTCAAGGCGTAGGCACTGTCTAGGATCGAGAACGCCAACGCGGCTGGCGTGGGGTAGAAACCAAAGCGCAGCATCACCAGCGGCACGACGTCGACCACGACCATGACACCGGTGGCGATCGCGATCGGCCACAGCACGGACCCTGGCGACAGGGGAAAAGCCGCCAGGCTGACGATCAGCACGCCAAAGAGTGACGCCAGACGCCCCCACGCGGCGACGATGTCGACCTGACGCATCGTGCGCGTAACCAAGACGTCTCTGGCAGTGGGCGGACCAGCCATCCATCTCCCTCTGATGGGGCGACACCGGGGCTGCGACGGCGCTGTCCCGTTCGGCGGCACAGGCACGTGGACCTGGACCGCCCTGCATCGCTACGCCGCTCATCTGGTGAGCGACTCTAGATTGATTGTACCATACTCGCCGCGATCTGCCAAGGAAGCGCGCGCAGCGGGCAGGAGCACCGAATCTGCGTTCGTAGTAGCGGATTCATCCGCTTCTTCGGCGCTCGACCCGTGCCAGGGCGTCCAGGACCAGGGGACGTGCGCTACGCGTTGACTTCACCCGGCCAAAACCCGTGCTCCGGCGCAGCGGGCAGCGCTCAGGTGGCGTGTGGCGCCGCCAGCAGCGCAGCCCGCAGCCCGACGAGAAGCACCACGCAGCCGACGACCTGCACCATGTGAAACACACCGTTGTGGTCAAAGGGCCAGATCAGGCGCACCGTCACCGCTCCGCTCGCCTGGATCGCCGCGGCGGCGAGCGCGATCGCGATCCCGGCAGCCATCCATACCGCGCCAGGCGCGTCGCCCCGTACGGCGAGCACGACATACACAACGAGCGCAAACAGCATCGCCGCCGCCTCAAAGAGGACAAACACCAGGAACGTGCCCGGCACGAGGCGCGTCAGCCCGTAGAAGCCGAACCCGATCGCGACCAGGAAAGGCAGCACGCGGCGTGCGCTCGCCGTACCCCACGCATCGCGCACCACGCCTACCGCAAAGAGCGCGATCGTCAGCCCAAGCGCGACGTTGAGCGGCTGCCACAGCAGGTCGCGGAGCCTGTCGCTCATCTGGAGGCCATGCGCCGCGGCGCCCAGGAGCGAGGCAAACGCCAACAGCCCGAACGCCCAGCTCCACAGGCCCGCCTTCCACGCGTCGCCGCCCACCCCGAGACGGTAGACATAGACTGCCGCGATCATTGCGACCAGCCCCAGCGCCACGTCCGTCGCCGCGGTGGTCCGCTCGGTGAGACTATCGATCCATGCCATCGCCTCCTCCTACCCCGTCACCGGGTACCTGCCCAACGCGTCGACCAGCTCGCTCACGCGCTCGACACGCTCGATCCTGGCTTCAGCCATCACGTTGTCCGCCACGCCGAGGATGAACGCGTCCCCCGGTGCGATCGTGCGGAACAGCTCGCGCATGTAGCGCTCAAAGGCCGCATCGGTCACCGGCTCGCACAGCATCGCCGACGGGATGCCTCCCCAGATGATCACATCCCTGCCCCACGCCGCGCGCGCCTGCGCCAGCGTCACGGGCACCATCGGCGCCGTGACAAAGCACTCGGCCATGTCAAAGCCCGCTTCCGCGATCAGGTCGAGGAGCAGGCTCGTGTCCGCATCGGCGTGACATGCCAGGACCTTGCCGCGCTCGTGCATCCGCGCCGCAAACGCGCGGTAGTAGGGGAGCATGTACTGGCGAAAAATGGGCGGCGGGGTCATCTGCGAGTCGAAATGCTCCCCATGCAGGATCAGCCTGGCGGGCGAGTCCAGCGCCACCCGTTGGGTCTGCTGTGCCTGTTCCTCGAGGACGCCCAGTAGGTGATGGAACAGCTTGGGATAGTCGTGCATGTGGTAGAAGACCTGGTTGTAGCCGATGTACTCGCGCATCACGCGGTACATCGGGTCTGCGCCGATCGAGACCAGGGGTACACCGTCCTCGCCGACCTCCGCCTCGTAGGCCAAGTAGGCGTCGTAGGTGGGCACGACCTCGGTGTGCTCGATCATGTACTCGACCACGGCATAGTCAGCCGGGCCTCGGATCATCTTGCCGACCTCTTGGCGCGTCTCGATCCCGCCGCGGGCAAGCACGTCGGAGTGACGGTGCCGGGTCGAGACCGTGCCGACCGGGGTCCGGTACCAGGTGACCGTCTCGCTTCCCTCCTCCGTCACCTCCACCGCCACGTCGTGCAGGTCCATCCGGTGGATCCGGCCCTCTCGCGCCGGCGTGCCCATGCCCAACGCGCGCTCGATCTCGCGCAGAGACCAACCGCGGTAGCGATCGGGCAGCGTGCCGCGCTGCCGCTGCCCCTCGTACCAGATCGCCAGGCGCGGGATCCACGGGATCTGATCCGGGCTCTGGCCTGCCATGATCGCCAGCAACCGCTGGCGGTCGCTCATGCACCCCGCCGGGGGGCGAGGTCCAACCTGGGCGTGCGCGTGCTCGTCGGGCATGTGCGGTCACCTCCACGCGAAGGACAGCGCCGCGGGCGCGCGGCGGCGGACGGGTCAGCGTGCGCGCATATGGTACCCCGTTTTCGGTTCCTTGTCCAGAGCCAGAATCGCAGCACAAAAAAGAGCGTGGCGCGCACGCGCGCCACGCTCAAGCCACAGAGCCGGGAAAGGGCTATCGGCTAGGAACGGGAGTGACTACATCGGCAAAACAGTACCCTCGGTCCCGACTCGTGCGGATATACCGCGGACGTCCCGGATCGCTCTCGATCTTTCTGCTCAGGTGCCGGACGTACAGGTCGAGGTAGCGGTGCTCCTCTTCGTACTCAGGCCCCCAGACGTTGACCAGCAACTCTGTGGAGGGGACGGTCTGCCCCCGGCGCCGGGCAAGGTAGAGCAGCAGCCGCGACTCGGTGGGCGTGAGATCGACCGGTTCGTGCCCGCTGACGCTCGCCCCGTGCATCAGGTCGACGCGGAGGTATCCGTCGTCGAACACGACAAACCTGTCCTCCACGCCGTCGTGGCTGTGCCCCAACGCGCGGCGGATGCGCAGGCGCAACTCGTCGAACCCGCACGGCTTGACCAAAAAGTCGTCGACGCCCAGCTCGACGCCCCGCGCGATGTCTTCCTTGGTCGCCAGTGCGGTGAGGACCATGATCCGAGCGTTGCTCGCCTGGCGCAGCTGCTGGTAGACGACCCATCCATCCATGTCGGGCATCATGATGTCGAGGATGATCAGGTCGAGGCTGAGCTGGCGCGCTTTGCGGAGACCGCTCTCCCCGCTCTTCGCCGTGGTCACCTGGAACCCCTCGAGCTCTAACCACTGCCGGAGCAGGACCAGTAGGCCGAGGTCATCGTCGATGATCAGGATCCGCTGACTCACACAAGCCTCCTCACATAGGCACGCGATTGTGGGCACTCTACCATGTTATACAACCAAGTCGCCAGAGTACTACAAGCCGCGTGCGGCACCTGATCCCCGAGGCGCTCTATGCAGAGGCCTGGGGGCAGAATGCCCCCAGCGCAGGGGTGGCGGGGACCGGCGTCGGTCCCCGCCATGACGTACGCGTCCGTAGTGAGCGGCGGGATGATGGTCGTCCAGAGCTCCAGGCTCACGCTTTCCCCCAACGTGACGCGCACCCCCTCCAGCAGGGGCTCTTGACAGCGCGCCTGCGCTGTGGTATCTTGATCGCAGAGGCACATCCGCGCACCGGTTGGCACGGATCTGTCATCGGTTGGCTCAATGCCCAACCACTCGATCCGCGGGCATGCTCGATGGCGCGCCGGGCATCGCGCGGGTTGGGCGCCAATCGCTCGTGCTGGCAGGGTCGCTCGCATCCTGGCTTCGTCGTGGCAGTGTGGGGAGGATAGGGTGGATACTGGGCAGCTACCGCACTCAAGGCACTTCCGGCTCGAGCAGCTTGCCGACGGCGTGTACGCCGCGATCCACCTCGGCGGAGGCGCGGCGATCGGCAACGCCGGGATCGTGGACCTCGGCGACCGCACGCTGGTGTACGACAGCACGTTCACGCCACAGGCGGGGGCGGACCTGCGCCGTGCGGCGGAGGCGTTGACCGGGCGCCCAGTCAGCGCCGTGATCAACAGCCACTACCACAACGACCACATGTGGGGCAACCAGGCCTTTGGCGCCGAGACGGACATTGTCTCCTCCGCCGAGACACGCCGCCTGATCGTGGCGACCGGCGGGCACGACGACTATGCCACGTTCAGCGCCAACGCCGAGGCCAACCTAGCGTCTACGCAGGCGGCGCTGCAGGCGGCAGAGCAAGCAGCGGAGCGCCGCCAGATCGCGATGTGGGTCGACTATTACCGCGCCTTCGTCGAGGCCAAGCCCGTGCTGCGCTTCCGCGCCCCCAACGTCGCCTTTACCGGGCGCATAGCTTGGCACGGAGCGGCGCGCTCCGCCGAGCTGATCGATCTGGGACGAGGGCACAGCCCGAGCGACGCCGTGCTCTACCTGCCGCAGGACCGGATCGTCTTTATGAGCGACCTGCTGTTCGTCGATCACCACCCCCTGGTGATCGAAGGCGACCCGCAGCGCTTTCTCGCGATCTTGGACGAGGTAGCCGCGCTCGAGCCCGAGCGCTTGGTTCCGGGGCACGGGCCCGTAGGCGGGCCAGAGAGCCTGCAGCGCGAGGCCGAGTACATTCGCGCCGCGGATCGCCGGGCAGAAGAGCTAGTCGCCGATCGCAGGGGGGAGGATGCGGTCGACGAGCTGGCGGTACCCGAGGCGTATGCGGGCTGGCTGCTCGCCGCGTTCTACCCCCTCAACGTGCGCTACCTCTACCGCCACAAGCGGGACGCCGGCGGAGCGGGCACGCGCGCCGGGTAGAGAGGGCGCGCCCCGGCAAGCCGGTCGGCTGCAGGCTGCCCGCGCGCTACACGGCCACGTCCGTGGAGGCGAGGCCTGTGTGCCTGTCCAGGATCGCGACCACGCGCGGGCGGTTGTAGCGTTGTGCGAGGATGCAGGGCGCGTTTGCCGCGATCGCATACACGACGTTCGGGATCAGGCCCGCAGGCGGGTTCCAGAGCACGAACAGGACGACGCACGCCATCGCCAGCCAGTGGGTGATCTCGGCGCGGCACGACTCGACCACCCACCGTTCTAGATACCGCCTTCGATGGGACTCGACGCGGGAGAGAGAGAAATCGGTACCCAGGGCAGTCCCGCCCGAAGGCAGCAGCGACTTCCACGCCCGGATGCCGAGGACCGCCTGATAGATCGCCCCCTCTCGCTCCCAGCCTCTGGTCCGGAACAGCCACCCGCGGTGGTCGAGCCAGCGTGCCGGTATGCGGCAGCACAGAGAGGCGACCCCCAGGTGGATGGCGACCCAGGCGATCGCGTTGAGCAGGACCAGCCAGATCCCCGACAGGTCGACCAGCATCTCTTACGGACCTCCCCTGCCCCGGATCCGGATCGCTCTCCCGCGCCACGTTACGCGGCGCACCACGTGGGTGAGGACCAGCGACCGGGCCATGATCGCGGCGAAAAAGGTGAGCGGGATCGGATAGAGCGCCGACGTCCACCAGCGGAACTTGCCGGTGCGCCAGAGCATCCAGTAGAACTCGGCGGCATACAGCACATACAGCGCGAGCCAGGGCCAGAGCGGCAGCCCGCTGCTGGGCACGAGCGCGCGGATCAGGCTGGCGAAGGTGCTGAAACACCCCCACACCCATGCCACGGTCAGGATCAGCGACGGCGCCGCGATCCCAGCCGCACCCAGGGCAAACCCCTTGCTCCATCCCTCGACGAGCTGCCCGATCCCGCCGGGGTACATGCGGTAGCTGATCGCATCGCGACCGCTGTAACACGCGACGGGCAGTCCTTGGCGCCGGAACACCTTTGCCATCGCGAGGTGCTCGAGCACCTGCGCCTTGACCGCCGCGTGCCCGCCGGTCGCCGCATACTCTTCCCGCCCGGTGGCGGCGCATGGCCCGAACCCGCCGCTGCTCTTCCACCACCGGCTGAGCGGCGTAAAGGCGTTCATGCTCGCCAGAACCACGATCCCGAACACAGCCGACAGCTGCTCGTAGGCTCGCTCCGTCACGTGGTAGGGCTGGACGGTGACCAGGCCCCCGCTGTCGCGCAGCGCTCCCACGATGCCCTCCACGCCCGCCGGCTCGAGCCAGGTGTCGGCGTCGAGGAACAGCAGGACGTCGCCCGAGCTCTGCTGGGCGCCCTGCCAGCAGGCCCACGGCTTGCCGCTCCACCCGTCCGGCAGGGGTTGGCCCGCGATCACCGTCGCGCCCAGCTCGCGCGCCAGGCGTGCGGTGTCGTCCGCCGATTCGTCGTCGACGACCAGGACCTCGTGGATCGGGATCGACTGCTGCGCCAGGGACGCGAGCAGCCGCCCGATGCGGCCCGCCTCGTCCCGCGCCGGGATAATGACGGACACCTTGGGGCGGCGCTCCTCGCCCGACCCGTGCCGCCGCCTGTGCCGGGAGACCGGGCGCACGTCCCACATCAGGAACGCGCCGATCAAGAGGAACACAACTGCCGCAGCCAGTCTCGCTGACATGATTCGCACTCCGTGCTGGTCGAGCTCTGGTCCTGGCGCCGGTAAGGGTAGCGCAGTGCGTGCTGCTCCCCAGCCGTCGAGGACGCGACGTGCGCCGCGCCTGGCTCACCCCGCGCGGGCAGCGTGGGCCAACGCGCCGATCTGTGCGTCCTGCCGGCACGCCGCTTTTTCGCGGCGGGGAGGGCTGGGCGTGCGCCCATTGTAGCACGATCGGGCACGCGGGACAATCTGGACCAAGCCTGCGTGCCGTCCTGCGATGTGCGCGTGGTGAACCCCATCCCCCCAGGAGGCGGCGATGCGGGGAGCCGTCTCTGCCCTGCGCGACGCCCCGGTAACGGCAGGGCGTGCTGTGCCTGAGCGTCACACCGCAGCGTGCGACACGTTTGTCCACCAGCACAACGTGGAGCGGGGCCGGCGCGCCACAGATCCGTTGTGCTCTCGGGATCGTGCCTGTAAGGGTGGCACTGATCCCACTACCCTCTGAGCAGGTCTAGCCTATGCTTGATGACTCCTCGGCCAGATCCGCGAGTATAGCCCGGAACTGCCCCAGCGCTGCCTCCAGGTCCTCGACGATCTCTTCCGCCAGCACGTCCGGCTCGGGCAGGTTCGCGGTCTCTTCCAGCGACTCGTCGCGGATCCAAAAGATGTCCAGGTTGGCCTTGTCGCGCGCCATCAGCTCCTCGTACCTGAACCGGCGCCAGCGCTCGTCCGGGTTGTCCTCTGACCACGTCTCCTCGCGCTCGTGCCGGTTCTGGGGGTGGTAGCAGGCGACAAAGTCGTCGAGGTCCGCACGCGTCAGCGGGTTCCGCTTGAGCGTATAGTGCTGGTTGGTGCGCAGGTCATAGATCCACAGCTCCTTCGTCGCCGCCGTCTCGCCGCCCGCGCGGCGCTCGAAAAAGAGGACGTTGGCCTTGACGCCCTGCGCATAGAAAACGCCTGTTGGCAGCCTCAGGAGGGTGTGCACATCGCACTCGTGGAGCAGCCTGCGGCGTACCGTCTCACCCGCGCCGCCTTCAAAGAGCACATTGTCGGGCACGACGACCGCCGCCTGTCCCCCGATCTCGAGGATGCTGCGCACGTGCTGGACGAAATTGAGCTGCTTGTTGCTGGTCGAGGTCCAAAAGTCCTGCCGGACGATCGTCTGCGCCTCACGCCGGATCTCGCCCTCGTCGGTGATATAGGTCACACTGCTCTTCTTGCCAAAGGGCGGGTTGGTGAGCACCATGTGAAAGTACTCGCCCGGATGCTTGGCCAACGAGTCATCGACCCGGATCGGGCTCTG
>JAFGIE010000025.1 GCA_016929775.1 Anaerolineae bacterium | reverse complement strand
GCGACCGCACCCCGCGTCTGCGCGACCGCACCCCGCGTCTGCGCGACCGCACCCCGCGTCTGCGCGACCGCACCCCGCGTCTGCGCGGACGCGAACGCCGCCAGAAGCTGCACCACGAACGCCGACGTCGGATCGCGTCCGCGTGCGCGCGCCAACAGGCGCTGCATCGGCTCGCCCAGGTCGACGAAGGCGCGCACCTCTCCCTCGGGCTCGGCGATGGACAGCGCCTGCGCCAACGCCTCCAACGCCGCGTCTCGTTCGCCCTGCATCTCGAGCCCCAGCGCGCGCAGTGCGAGCGCATGGATCAACATCCCCGTCGACCCTGTTGCCTCCAGGAGCTGGCGCAGCTGAGCCACGACCTCCAATGCCTCTGCTGCCCGCCCCTGGGCGAGCAGCAGGTGTGCATAGAGCCGGTGGTCGTAGATCGAACCGACCGAGAGCGGCGTGTCCGCCCGGAGGCCACGCTGTTCGACCCACTGCACGGCGTCTGCCATATCGCCCCGCAGAAGATTGGCCTGCGCTGCATACACGTCCACGATCTCGCCGAACCACTCGGAAACCGTGTCCGCGACCTGCCTCGCCCGAGCGAACGTCTCGTTTGCGCCCTTGACATCGCCGAGGGCGGCGAGGCTGTGCCCCAGATGGATCGAGCAGAACGTGATCGAGTCGGCATGGCCCCACTGCTCGGCCAATCGCACGCCCTGGCGCGCCATCTCGGCTGCAGCCTCGACCTCGTTCCACCTGTACAGGATGGTGCTCATCATCCCGAACGTGATCGCCGCGGCGGGCAGCCACGGTCCCTCGCGCACGACATAGCGCTCGTCATAGCCGAGCACCGTGCGGCACAGCGCCGCCGCCTCTGCCAGGTAGCCCTGGCGGATCAACACATCCGCCAAGGTCGGGATCGCCAGCAGCCCAATGTGCGATTCGCTGCCCGCCAGCCGGATCGCCTCCCGCAGGGCATCTGCCGCCCTCGCCAGATCCCCCAGCTCCAACAGCGCCGCCCCCAACGAGACGGAAGCCAGGCCACGCGCTGTGTGGTCTTGGTCGCGCAACCGTGCGAGCGCCGCCTGCGCGCGCCGCACGGCGATCCCGTGCTCCCCCGCCACCCACGCCGCATAGGCCCGGATCGCGGCAGCGTGCCCTTCGATCGCCTCTTGCCCGCCTAGGCTCTCGTCGAGCGACGTGCCCTGTGCGTGCGCCGCAGACGCCTCGGCGCGTTGCAGCAGCGCCTCCGCCTCGTCGAGCTGTCCGGCATACGTCAGCACCCAGGCGTAGGCCACGCACAGCCACGGGCGCGCGTACACATCAACCTCGGGCAGGTCATCCAGCCAGTGCGCCAACGTCGTGAGCTGGCCCCGGTCGAGCACCGCGGCGATGTTGTGCTCGACCAGGTAGGCCACGCGCTCGACATCGCCCGCCGCCACGGCATACCGCACGGCGTCGCCGATCGCGCCGTTCGCTTCGTGCCACACACTCGCCCGCTGCTGCAACGATGGCAGCAACTCTGGCTGCGCCCTTCGCAGTCGCTGCTGCAGCAGCTCGCGAAAGAGATGATGGTAGCGGTACCACTCACGGCGATCGTCCAGCGCGACAACGAACAGGTTCGACCGGTCGAGGTACTCGAGCATCTGCTGGCTGTCCGCCAGCCCGCTCTCTCCGCGAGCCTCCTCTTCCTGCCCGGCGATCGGTTCACCCAGCAGCGCGTCGCACAGCGGAGCGGTGAACCGATCGAGCACCGACGCGCACAGCAGAAAGGCCTGCACATCCTTCGGTTGGCGCTGCAGGACCTCGTCGGTCAGATAATCGAGCACGTAGCGATGGCTGCCGGCGAACTCGTCGATGAACCCGGCGATGCCGTGCGTGTCCTGGTCGCGCATCGAGAGCGCCGCCATCTGCAAGCCCACGATCCAGCCCTCTGTGCGCGCCTCGATCGCTCTGATCTCGTCGAGCGTCAGCGCCAGTCCTGCCATGCCGCCAAAGAACGCGGCGACCTCTTGCGCTGTGAAGCGCAGGTCAGCCGTGCGGAGCTCGTTCAGCTGTCCGCGCCCGCGCCACCGGCTGAGCGAAAGCGGAGGGTCGACCCGGCTCGAAATGACGAGGTGCATTTGTGACGGCAGGTGAGCCAGCAGGAACCGCATGACGTCGTGGACGGCTTGCGCCGAGATCAGATGATAGTCGTCGAGGACGAGCACAAACGGATCTGCCACCGTCACCAATTGGTTGAGCAGCCGCACCAGCGCCTGCTCCCACCACACCCCCATGCCGCCGCCCGGCTCGGGCGCGTGCAGTGTCGGCGAGGTCAGGAACGCCTGCAGCGCCTCCTGCACATCCCGCCCCACGCCCTCGCTCACCCCTTGTAGGGCGGCTACGAGATAAGCTAGGAAACGCGCCGCGTTGTTGTCTCCCTCATCCAGCGAGATCCACGCCACCGGCGCTCTGACCTGGTGCACCCAATCGCTCAACAGCGTCGTCTTGCCAAACCCCGCCGGCGCCGAGATCAGCGTCAACCGGTAGTGCAGGGCCTCGTCCAGGCGCTCCAGGAGACGTGGACGGCGGATCAAGCCAGGGCGAACTGGCGGGATGTAGAGCTTGGTCATCAGGATGGGCTCGGACATCGGCGTTTCCTGTCCCATAGCGGGATACGATCCCACTGGCGCGATCGGCTGGGGCGATTATACCCCAGTGACGCTACCTGTGCAAAGGAACACGTAAAGGCGGATCGGAGGATCGCTCTCCGCTCCGCCTGTCACGCCGCACGCTGCGCCGCCGAGCGCGCGGCGCTATGGATCGGTGAGTTGGATGCCCGTGCGCCCGCCGTCGAGGAGCAGACCCAGGCGGACGACCGCGCCGGTCAGAGCCATGGCGAACGCCAGTGCCAAAGCCGCTTCTGCCAGCAGTGACCGCATCGCCAGGCACGTGCTCGCCATCGATAGGGCGATCTGCCCCAGCAGCAGCATCCCACACAGGTCGACCGCCAGGTCTGCCAATCGGAGCAGCGGCGACTCACGCCGCAGCCAGACGCGCGCTACGAGCAGCAGTACAGCCGCAGCCGACCAGAGGTTGAGCCACGCCACGCACACGCCTGCACCGCTCGCGGCGTTCAGCGCGATCGCGGCAACGCCGATCGCGCACAGCCGTGCCACCACCCAGCCCTTGCTCGCGACGCTCTGCTCGTTCACGTGCCCCTCCCGATCGCGCACGCGTGCGCCATCGATCACGACCACTCCAGGGCAAAGACAAGGAGAACGGCAACCCCGACGATAGCCCCGATCGCCACGCTGCCCGTTCCCAGCGCCAGGCCCACCGTCGCACAGACGCCCATCGCCAGGGCAAAGCCCAACTGACCCGCGCGCTCGACCACTCGTGTGTGCTGTTGTGGGACCATCGCCTTCTCCTCAGCCCGCCTTCGGGGCAAACACGTCCTGTGCGAGGAACAAGCCCTCTCGATCCGAACAGGCTACGCCGGCCCGCTTTCGCTCGCTAGATGCTCTATCGAGATCAGCGGCAGACCCAGGTCCCGGATCTTGATCAGCAAGCCGTGCAATGCGGGTTGATCGGCGACTTTTCCAGTGAGGGTCGTTATGCCGCCCTCGACCTGGATCGCCAGGTCGTTCAACCAGTCTGACCAGTCCTCGTCCAACTCGCCTTGCAGCCGTATCTGGTAGAACGCAGGCTGATCCAGGCACAGCCGCTCTGCCTCTGTCATTGTCCGTCCTCCTGTTCCAGACATGCCTCTACCAGATGCGATCGTGCGCACCAGCCCTGTCTGGTGGTTGTTGTGTGCACAGTATACCCGCAATCGGGAGGGCGCACATCCGCCAAATGGGATAGTGGGGGTTTATTCTGCGTGCGAGCGTGGCGCGCGGAAAACGCGCATGCAGGGGATAGCGCGATCGTCCCTTCCGGTCACTCGGGTGCGACGATGCGATCGGGCGTGGGCGCGCTAGGCAGGTCTCAGCACATCTCGGTAGCGCTGCATCACCTCGCCGCGCGTGGCTGTGCCGGTGGTGCCCAGCTGCTGTATCGTGAGCGAGGCGACCAGGTTCCCGACTAGCGCCGCCTCGACCGGCGTCGCTCCGCAGCACAGGGCCGACACGATCCCGGCCATGGTGCTGTCGCCCGCGCCGACGATGTCGATCGGGCCCTCGACGCGGATCCCGGGCACGTGCGTCATCCCCGTGCGGTCGAACACGAGCGCCCCTTCGGCGCCCACCGTCACGTACACGGGCCTGCCCGTGCGCGCACAGAGCGCACGCCCACACGACACGACCGTCTCCCGGTCGACATCCTCGCCACTGCGCTCCGCCCGGATGGCTTGCACTGCTTCGCGCGCATTCGGCTTGACCATCACGTGCCGGAACTCGCCGACCCGGGCCCGCGAGTCGGCGACCACCGTGAGCGCAGGATGCGCCTGAGCCAGCTCGGACAGCGCCGCGCGTACCCTGTCCGAGACCACGCCGCAGTTGCGCTCCTGCACCTGGTCGGCGACGACGATCCCGTCCACCTCACCCGCCAGGTCGCACAAGGCGCGCACGATCCGCTCTTCCACGCCAGCTGGCATGGGATCGCGGTTCTTGATGTCGAGCCGGTTCAGCTCGTGTACGCGCCCGTCAGGCTCTGCCATCATTGGCTTGGTGTACGTCGGCGTGAAGCGACCGGCAACCTGCAGCAGCGGACCGACGTCGACCCCCCGCTGCCGCAATCCGCGCAGTAGCTCGTAGCCCATGCCGTCATCGCCGATCGCGCCCAGGGCGGTCACCTGCACGTTTAGCGCGCGCAGGTTCGACGTCACCGTGCCTGCCGCGCCCGGACTCGACCGCACCCGCGCCACCTGGTACGCCTCCAGGCCCGTCTCGAGCGAGACCTCGCTGAGCGTGCGATCCAGGTCCAGGTACAGGTCGAGGAAGTAATCGCCGACGACCAACACGTGTCGCTCTGGAAAGCCCTCCAGCAGGGACCACAGGCGCTGCTCGTCCATCGTGCCTCCTCGGTGCGCCGCCGCGCTAGCCGTCGAGCCCGGCAACCACCATGCGATAGAGTGCCGGCAGCGTCGCCTGGTGATAGTCGCGCACATAGTAGCTCTCGCCGCCATCCTGCACCGTGCGCACCAGGATCGTCTTGAGGGGCCGGAAGTAGTAGGCGGGCTCGCTCTTGGTCGGCGTGTGGTGTACTTCGGGTCCCAGGTCCTGCAGGTCAAAGACCGCAGTCGTGAAGCGACTGATCGCCTCGCCGCGCTGGTGAGCCACGTTGCGCGCCATCGCCAGCGCCTTGAGGTACACCTCCGGGCCCATGATCGACGTGCCATAGTTCAGGAGTACGCCCCCCTGCAGTGCGGTCAGGGCTTGGGCGTAGATCAAAAAGTCGCGGTACGACGCCGCTCCGAGCACGGCGCCATCGCAGTTGGGGTGCTCGTGGATGATGTCATAGCCGATCCCAACGTGCACCGTGATCGGCACGCGCAGCCGGTAGCCGGCGGCGAGGATGCTGACCTCCCGGTAGGGATAGTCGCCCTCGGCGATCGCCTTGCCGATCGCCTCGCCGATCCCCATGTCCTCGGCCCATCCGGCGCGGATCAGGTCGTTCAGGCGCCCCGTTTCCTGCCACAAGCCGAACTGCCCCTCGCTGATGTACCGCGCCACGCTCTCGGTCGTCGCGCCGATCAGGGCCAACTCGTAGTCGTGGATCGGGCATGCGCCATTCATGGCAATGTGCGTCACTATCCCGCGCACCATGAGGTCGATCACGAACCGAGAGAGGCCTGTCTTGATCACGTGTGCGCCCATCATCACGATCACGGGGCGACCGGCGCGTCGCGCCGCGATCACCCGATCGGCGATGGCGCGCATGTCGGCGCCCTCGTTCAGGCGCAGATCGGCGTCGAGGGGCAGCACCTCGTCCAGGCAAAAGTCGTGGACGCGCTGCGCCAGGGGCAGCACCCGCAGTGCACGTCGGTCAAAGATTGGGTACGGCATGGTCTTCCTCCCTATCATGCATAGCACACCTAGCCCAACAAAAAGTCGATCAACACCCGCTCCTCGCGGAAATCGGGCACGATCAGGTCCGCTCCAGCCTGGATCAGCCGCTCTCGCTTCCAGGCGTTGACGCCGCTGCGCGCCGCTTCGTCGCTGGCGACGCCGACTGCGATTCCGCCGACCCGCTTGGCCTCCTCGATCTCGACATAGCCATCCCCAAAGGCCAACAGCTGGCTCCCTTGGAGCTGATGCGTCGCGAGGATATCGGCGATCACCTGTGCCTTGGAGAAACGCTTGTACTCGTCCAGGGCGCCAAAGATGCCGCCAGCAAAGTAGGAGGTCACGCCCAGCGCCGCCGCCTCATCCAGCACGTAGGGCTGATCGGTGCCGCTGGCAAGATAGCAGGTCACCTCGCGCGCTGCCAGGTGGGCCAACGCCTGGAACGCCCCAGGAACGACCATCTCTTCCGGCGCGATCCGACCTTCCTTCAGCCCGAGCACGCGATGCTCGATCCGCTCCCACAGCCGGTCGAGGTACATGCGCTTGTACTCCAGCGGATCGCGCGGCGTGCCGCCCCGCGCCTCGACCTGCGCGCACAGCTCGATCATCTGGTAGATCGTCTGCTTTCCGGTCAACCGGTCCACGTACTCGGTGACGATCGCGGTCAGCTCCGCCTCGCTCTCCCCCGTCTCGAGCGCGCGCAGGACCTCGACCATCATCGGCACCATCACGCCCTGCCATCCCTCGCGGATCAGCGAGAGCGTGCCATCAAAGTCAAAGAGGACCGAGTGTACGTGCCCGCGCGGGAGGTCAGGATGGACGATCTCGATTGCCGTGCCAGGTAGATAGGGCATACGTTGCTTCGCCTTCCGGTATCCGTGCGTGGTGTGGGCGCCCAGGTGTACGGCATCCCAATGGCCCACGTCATCGCGTCCGCCTGCCCGCCGCTCACTTGGACCACCACGCCCCGTCCTGGGGCGTGTACAGCACCTCAGGCGGGATCACCGACATCTCGCCCTCGGGGGGCTGCCAGTAGAGGTAGATCTGCGAGTGCGGCGCGTCGTCGAGGAACCGCAGCGCCAGGTCGTGTATGCCTGCGGCTAGGAACACCTCGACCTCCGCCAACGCGCCCAGCGCGCTGGGTGGGATCACGGCGCCGCCATCGATCGACAGCGACGCGCTGCTGATCGCCTTGACCGCCAACTTGTAGACGCCGGTGACCGGCGCTAGCAATCGCCCACGCCACTCGACCGTGTAGGGCCTGGGCAGCACCAAGAAGTGAAAGTAGTGAGCGACCTGCCGGTCGAGGCGCGCCAGCGCCAGCTCCCCCGACCAGCTCTCGTTGGGGTAGAACCGAGCGAGCAGCCCGCCGCCCACCCATTGGGGACGGTAGAGCGCGTCGCCCGGCACGCTCACGAGCGCGTCGCCCCCGGGCGGCTGCCACCTCAACGTCACGGCGCCCGCGCCCGTGACGCGGCAGTCCATACGCAGCGCGTGGACGCCCTGGGCGAGCTGTACGTTGCGGCGCCGCCGCCCTGTCCCCTCCAATAGCGTCGTCCCGTCCAGCGAGAGCGTGCACGCGCCGGGCGCCTGCGCCTCGATCGCATAGCCGCCATAGTCCGGGGCAAGCAGCCCACCCGTCCACGTGACCCGGAAGGGGTAGGAGAGCGGCGAGGATGCCCCTAGACTCAAGTTGACCTCACGGTCGACACGCACGAGGCCATCCGCCCCTGCGCCCCCGATCGGCGTGTAGCGCGCATCCAGCCCCTGCGCCGCCGCGATCACGTCCCGCGAGAACGTGTACTTGAACAAGACCGCTACCCCGCTCTCGTGTTCGAACGTCTCCAGCTTGGCCTCTGGATAGAGCGCCGCGATCTGCGCGCGCAAGGCCCGCGTGTCCGGAGCGACGAACAGTATCACGCCCTCCTTGTCGGTGCCGCGCAGCGGCAGGACCATCGCCGGATCGAAGTGAACGTACGTCCCATAGTCGGGCGCCAGGTAGCGTGTCGCCAGATGCGCAGTCAGGAGGGGATCGAAGCGCAGGTCGTACCGGTCCTGGTAGCGCATGATCTCGCCCGCCATGTGCGTCTCTGCGGGGTTGAACGCCGCCCACGAGGCAAAGTCTCGCGCCCAGTAGTAAAAGTACACGACGCCGTTCTCGAGCCCGATCGCCGCGAGCAAGACAAGCGCAGCGAGCGCAGGGCGATACAGGCCCTGCCCTGTCCGCCTCGGGAACACGCGGCGCCACTCGCGCTCCATCCACTCGACCGGCAGACAGGCGATGGCATAGGCTGCCGGCATCGCACCAAGTGTGCGTAGCGACTGCGGCGCCTCGAACCACGTGGAGAGAATGCCGCCGCTGAGCGGGAGCAGGAGCCACAGCAGGAGCAGCGTGGAGCGTGGCCCGTCCCAGCGCACCAGGCAGGCCAACACGCCCAGCACGAGCAGGACGCCGCTGAACTGGTCGAGCATGGGTGCACCGGGCAGGTTGTGCCGCCCATTCGGATCGCCGCGATAGTTGAACATGAGCAGGTGCTTGGCGGTCGTCTGTGCGATCGCGGCAATGGGCCGCTCGCGCACCCGGGGATCCTGTAGCACCGAGATCCGGCGCGCCCGGTCCCAGAACAGGTCGGGATTCCGCAGCGCGAACTGCGCCACAGGCGCTACTGCGACCAGGGCGCCGAGCACGAACAACGTCCCCGGCAGCGTCCATGCGCGCACGCCACGCCGGAGCGCCACGTGCAGGGGCCCGCACTGCTGGCGCAGCCAGCGCCAACCCCATGCAAGCAGGAACCCGCCCACCACCACCGGGAAGATGCGGAAGGGGCTGTAGAAGCACAGCCCCAGCCCCATGGCGACGCCCGCCCACGCGAACGACGGGAGCCGTCCAGTGCGCAGACCACGCAGCAGCGCCGCGACGACCCACAGCTCGAAAAAGGGCAGCGTCACGCCGTGCATGCCGATCCGGCTCCAGTTCACGTCCCACCGCGATACGGCGAGCAGGAAAGCCAGGATCAGCGCCAGTGCGCCTCTCCCTCTGCCGGCGAACAACTCGCGACCGCAGAGATAGGCGGCGACCACGGTCAGCATCCCAAAGGCCACAGACACCGCGCGGATCGCGCGCACCGAGTCGCCCAGGACCCGGGTAGAGAGCGCAATCAGGTACAGAAAGTGCGCCGGCAGGTTGGTCGACGGGACATAGATCGGACGAGTGTCGGGGCTCTGCAGGATCCGGCGCACCGAGAGCCCATTGTCCGCCTCGTCATACCACAGACCGTACGGCAGATCGCCGAACCGGGCTACGCGGAACGCTAGGGCGAGGAGCAGGACCAGCAGTAGGGCGAGCCATTCCCAGCGCGCCAACCCGAGCACACGCCGCTCCGCCCACGCCAACGAGTCCGGCGCGCTCGCGCGGCGTCCTGCCGCAGGGCAGGAGAGACGCGCCGCAGCAGCATCCTCGAACTCGCTGCCGGCGCGGCGCGCCGGGGCGGCGGGGTAGACGGCGCCGCAGTAGAGGGCGATCGAGAGAAGGTAGAGCGCCCAACTGGCGCGCGTCTCGATCCCAGCGCCGAACATGTGGAGCGCGAACGACGCCGCCAGCCCAGCGGACAGGGCAACCAGCGCGGCGGGGATGGCGCAAAACGCGTCTCGGGTCACCTCCTGTGGCGCGTCCCGCACTGGCAGCGCGGGCGAACGCCGAGTCCGCGCCAGCGCGACCGCGAACAGCGCGCCCGCCACGGCATAGACCAGCAAGCCATCGACCGGCGTGGTCGCGGGGCTGAGCCCGCCAAAGTAACGTTGCGCGATCAGCCCCGCGGCAAACGCACCGATCGCCAGCATCAGGTTGGTCAGCGTCCGGGTCCCGCCTGGCTTTTCCATCACGCGCTGGTGGTCTGGCGCCGCCTCACGACGCGGCTACTGCACGGGCGCGAGCTTGAGCACACGGTGGGTGGCAGGATCCGCAACCCACACATAGCCCGCCCCGTCGACGGCGATGCCGGTAGGCAACTTGAAGCTCTGATCGTCCTCGCCGTACTGCCCGATCGAGGTCAGGAACACCCCATCTCCGTTGAAGACCAGGATCCGGTACCCCTCGGGATCGCTGGCATAGACCCGCCCCAATGCGTCGACCGCCAGGAAGGGCTTGTTCTCCAGCGACTGACCGTGCCACGTATCGACGGGCCACTCGCGCAGGAAAACGTGCGCCTCGCTGAACTTTTGGATGCGCTGGTTCCACGTATCGGCAACGTACGCCAACCCATCTGCGCCGATCGCGATCCCGACCGGCTCGTCGAACTCGCCCTCGAGGACACCCTTCCCACCCCACTGGGTGACGTACGCCCCCGCTGCGGTGAACACCTGGACCCGCTTGTTGCCGGTGTCGGCGACATAGACCATGCCTTCCGCGTCGACGGCGATGCCTCTTGGCCCCCAGAACAACCCCGGCGCCCCTGTCCCGGTCTCTGCCACCCCGTACGTGCCCCACATCGTGACAAACGTCCCATCGGCGGTGAACTTTTGCACGCGATGGTTCCAGGTGTCGGCCACATAGACCGATCCATCTCCGCCCACCGCTACGCCCCACGGGTCATAGAACCCACCCGCGCCATCCGTCGCCTGGCAACCCTCCATGTTCTCGTACATCTTGCACGAGTGCCCCCACGCGGTCAAAAAGGTCCCATCTGCCGCATACTTTTGGATGCGGTGGTTGCCGCTGTCGGCGACGTACACGGCGCCATCCGGGCCGATCGCCACGTCACGCGGCGTGTTGAGCAGCCCCATGTCGCTGCCAAGCCCGCCCAACACCATCGCCGTCTCGAGCCCACGCGTCTTCTCGTCGTACAGGTCCCGCGGTTCGTCCAGGTCGACCGCGCCTGGCGCGACGCCATAGTCCCAGATCTGCGCGGCGACATCCTTGCGCACGTAAAAGGCAAAGGGATGCGACGGCTGCCAGTCCGCCAGCGACTGGTCGTACTTGCGATAAAAGAGCACGTTCCAGAAGGCGCGCCGCTTCTCGGGATCGCGCATGTCGATCATAAAGTAGTTCTTGTTCGCCAGCCGGTTCTCCTCCGACGGGATCGCCAGCGAGAGCCCCATATAGTAGTCCTGGTGAGGCCACCAGACCAGCTTGCGGTCAAAGCGATAGTAGCGATTCCCGAGAAAGGGCTCCGTCTTGGCGATCTCGTCGCGTCCCACGATCAGCACCGGCACGTCCGTCGACTCACGCCCCGGCTCTCGGCCAAAGAACACGCGGTTCGGGAAGAGGGTATCCATGTACCACTCGAAGGGCCATGTCGCATCCGAGCTGTACGCCACGCGGATCGAGTGATCGTCGCCGTACAGGCGCCGCGAGATCATCTGCAGTTCCTCGACCGTGCGCTTGACGTCGGGCGATCCGTGCGCGTAGACCAGGAACTCCTTGGCGGTGTCATAGTTGACGAACGAAGCCATCACCGCAAAGCGGACGGTGAGCAGCGCCCCGAGGACCAGCACCGACACGAGCGCCATGCGGCCCGCGTCGGCCCAGCCAAGGCGCTTTGCGATCGCGTACGCCGCCCACGCGACGCCCCCGCCGATCACCAGCGCCAGCAGCCACCGGGCCGTGTCGCCCAGGTCGTTCAGCGACATGCCCTTGAACGCTTGGCCTACCACTGGCAGGGCGACGACCATCCCCACAGCGAAGAGCAGGATCGGCAGCAGCAGCGCCAGCAGCGCGCCGCCGGCGCGCCACACCTTGCGCCAATCGACGCCGTGCAGCAGATCGTCCGCAAAGCGCCCGCTGAGGACGATCATGGGCTGCACCACGTGGACCAGCATCCAGGGCATCTTTTCGCCCGCCCAGCTGTAGATCAGCCACGCCGACAGCGTCCAGTACACCAGGTACCCGACAAAGGGCAGCGACTTG
This sequence comes from Anaerolineae bacterium, assembly GCA_016929775.1. The sequence goes on along the minus strand of JAFGIE010000025.1, from coordinate 14,985 downwards.
ACCTCGGCGGCGCGGTCTTTGGGCCGGTCCACGCGCCCCGTGATCAGGTAGTAGAGCGTCGCCGCCAAGCCGACGGCGATCGGCAGGAACTCGTAGAGCGGCGCGATGATCAGGTAGTAGAACCAGGGTTGGCCCGCGCGCTTGACCTCCTGCTGCGCCAACCAGTAGCCGACCGCCCCGAACGTGCCCGTGCCCAGCCCCTTCGGGTTGGTAAAGAACGTGGTGTAGAGCAGGACAAAGACGATCACGACGATCGCGACCGATATGTACAGCACCCGATCGCTGAACTCGGCGGGCAGCTGCCCACTGCGCTTTGCCCGGCGCAGCAGCCACCACCACACATAGCTCCCCGCCGCGATCGCCACGCCCACCGCCACCACCTGCAGCACCACAAAGAAGGTGGACGACACGACCCCTTCCGGGAGCTGCGCCACGATCACCCACGCCAAGCCGCCCGCGCCGGCGCAGAGCACCACCAGCCCCGCGATCGCCACCACGTACGCCACGATCAGGGTCAAGGCTGGCTTGATCTTTTCGTCGCGCTGGATCAGGACCATCCCCAGCAGCATCGTCGCCACGATGCCGACCATCAAGAGCACGATCTCGCGCACCTGCGTTAGCCGCTCGGGGGTCAGGCCCGGCGCCTCACCTTCGGCAGGGCTGACCGGCATCCCCTCGACCACGCTGCCCAGGACCATGTACCCGATCGCGCTGACCACCAGCAGCGCGATCAGGACGACGGACGCCACTCGCGCCGCGCGCGCCGAGAGCATGTTCCGGAGGACGAGCATGACCACGTAGACAAAGCCGATGAACCCGGTGATGTAGGCTGTCTCTTTGGTCGTAAGCGAGAGCACCACTGCCAACGCGCCGAGGTAGATCCAGCCGACCTTGCGCGACCGCATGTAGCGAAAGAGCGCGATCGCCATCAGCAGGGCCCAGACCATCATGTAGATGTCGTTGCGGATATAGCGCGCATAGTAGAGCGTGGTCGGCGAGATCAAGGTCAGGACAGAGACGATCAACGCCCCGACCCGCCCCAGCTCTTTGCGCAGAAAGGCGGGCAAGAGGACCAGGATCACGCCAAAGAGCGCAGTCGAGATGCGCGACGTAAAGTCGCTGACCCCAAAGAGCAGGTACATGAGCGCGTTGATGTGAAACAGGAACGGCCCGTGCATCATCGGGTTGTGCTCATAGCCCTCCCCGGCGTACAGTTTCCACGAGTAGAGCGCGTGCAAGCTCTCGTCGTGGCTCTGCGTCCGTACGCCGAGGTTGGTAAAGCACGCCACGATCGCGATCGCACCCAGGAGAATGTACAGCACCGTCTCCAGGTTGAGGTGCGCCTTGCTCAACACAGGCATGTCGAGCAGGTTCGTAGGGGTCTTGGCATCATATCTATCGCTCATCTTTACCACCTTGCTGGCAATGCTCTGCGGATCCCCGCCCAGGGGTCCTGCCGATCACGCTTCTTCCTCAACGCTCATCCACACGATCACCCGCTGCACCACTTCCGGCGCAGTCAGGCTCTTCCGGTACAGCCACCACTGCAGCCCTTCGTTGCCCCCCATGCGCCTGGCTTGCCACCACGTACGCACGGCAAAGTCCTGCCCAATGTAGCGATCGCCCAGCACCGGTTCGCGCCGATCGCCGGAGGTAAGCACGAGCGGGGTATCCACGCCTGCGGTAAGCGACTCGACGACGCGTACATCCTCCCAGTCGCGCAGGTACCAGCGCCAGATCGGGCCCACCGCCGCTTCCACCGTCAGCGGCGTCGAGACGGGAGCGCCCGTGCGGCGATACGAGACCGTGTCCAACACCGACAGCGCGTCGCGGATGCCCTCGTCTGAGGCGACCCACACGTGCAGCTCACGCGGGTCGTCCGTGTGCCAGTAATTCAGGCCAACCGCCGCCGAGAACGCGCCCAAGATCAACATCACCGCCAGCATCGCCCCGCCCACGCGCCAGGTCACTGACGGACCGTGCCAGGCCCAGACCAGCACCACCAGGACCACGACCACGAGCATCGCCGCCAGCCAGAACCACAGAAACTGGGATGCCTGCGGCAAGCCGCGGATCAGCGAGAAGCCATAGAACGAAGCCTCGAGCGCGACATAAACCGTGATCCCCAACCCGATCAAGAGGAACAGCCCCTCCCGGGACCGCTTGCCTTCGCGGGTCCAGCTGTCGACCAGCTCGCCGATCGCGCGCCCGGCGGGCAGCGCCAGGAACGCACACACCAGGGCGACGTCTCCCGGATCGCGCCCTCCCGCGGCGAGCGCCAGCGCCAGCGCCCCGCCTGCCGTCCAGATCGCCGTGCGTGCGGCGTTCTTGTGGGCGATCAGGTCGACTGCGCCGATCGCGCCAAAGAGCACCAGCAGCGGCTCGTACAGCAGCAGCGCCGCGAGCGGATAGGTCCACGGCTGCCCGTTCACCACAGGGCCAAAGTGCGCCGCCCAGGCTGCGGGCGCATCGGCCCACGTCGCGATCCCGCCCGGATGCATCGTCAGCGCCGTCGCCCCCAGCGCTGCCGTCGCTGCGGCGACGCCCAGCAGCCGCCGCCAGCGAACCGGGTGCTCACCCCCCAAGGCGAGCGGGTCGCGGCGAAAGGCGTACCGCTCTACCGCCCAGGCTGCCGCGAGGACCAGCGCCACGCCGATCGCGCGCGGATCGGCGATCGCCCACAGGCCCACCAGCACGGCGATCGCGTATAGGTACGCCGGGCGCCGGTCGCTCCGGTAGGCGTGCCACAGCACGACAGCGCCCAACGCGCAGGCGATCAGGATCGTCGCCCCATCCCCATACCGCGCGCTGTAGATCAGCGTTGGCGAGACCGCCATGGCCAATGACGCCGCCAGCGCGCCCGCCCGCCCCAGGTGCCCGCGCAGCCAGTAGGGCAGAAGCACCATCGCACTTCCCGCCAGCGCCGGAAGCAGGCGGGCGGCGACATCGCTCGCCCCAAACAGGGCGTACAGCAGCGCCTGTCCTGACGTAAGCAACGCGCTGTAACTCGCCTCAGGCACGCCGCCTTGCGCCAACTGCCACGCGCCTAACGCCTGCGCCGCCTCGGGCACGTCCATGATCCGTATCGAAAGGCCCCCGAGGCGCAGCGCCCCCGCCAGCGCGACGATCAGGCCATACGCGGCGACCTCGACCGTCAGCCATGGCAGGGCGACCCGCCGCTCCACCGTCTGTTCTGCTATCATACCCGCCCATCCTCGTCCGCTCGCACCGGACGCGCACCCCTTACCCTCGCCGTCGATAGATCACGGTGCTTCCCGCCTGGAAAGCCACGTCCATGAACCGCTCGAACTTGTCCAGCGCGTCCCCGTACTCGGCCCTTTCCAGGTAGCCGACGTACACGTACGTCACGCCGTACTTGTCCATGACCTCCAGCGCCTCCTGGATCCCGCCCCCGTAGAGCGTCTCCACGTCGCGCTCGCGCTGACCGATCTCTTCGTACAGCCCGTGCCACTGCCCTTCGTGCCCGGTCCACCCCATCACCGCCGGCAGTCCCGTGCGGCTCGAGACGCGCGCGTACTCGTAGGCAAACGATCCGCGCACCGCTTCCACGATCACCGGACTGCCCGGGACCTGCTCGTTCAACCACTGGATCGCCGCGTACTCTTCCGGGCGCTCGCGCGCCACGAACGCCATGCCATCCAGTGTCGGCGGACCCGCAAATCCATCCGTCCGGCTGATGCTCGCCCCGAGCGGGTAGAGCAAACCCGCACCGATCAGGAGGACGAACAGCGCGCCGAGCGCGGTGCGCCCCACCCATCCCGCAGAGGTGCGCCCTTCCAGGACGTAGTAGATCCCGAATACGCCCGCCAGCCCGAGCAGCGCCCACGCCTGAAAGTAGAACTTGAAGACCGTGTTCATGCGCGTGCCGAACGCGTCGCGCAGATAGACGAACTCGACGGCAAAGATCAGCATGAGCCCGGTAAAGGCCAACAGCATGGCAAAGTGCACGCTCGGCGGCGGCGCCTCGATCTCGGTCCGCTCGCTCCTGAGCCAACGGGGGAACGTCGTGCGCACGAACCAGTAGATCACGGCTGCGATCAGCAACGACATGGTCAAAAAGGTCCATGGCCCAGCTGGGATGCGCAGCGCGCGCAGCTGTGGCGGCAGGAGGCCCAGGCGGATACGCGCGCTGATCTGGAGCAGCGAGCCCAGCGTCTGCGGACCCAAGTACTCCTGCACTCGCGGGTCGGCGAGCGTGTCGTCGATGTAGGTCCGGATCGACGGCGAGAGCACCACCGGGACCAGCACCAGGGCCAACAGGACAGGAAAGGCGGCGGTCCCCACCCACACCGGCAGTCCCTGCCGCAGGAGCAGACGCCCGTTCAGCCGTCCCTCTCGCCACAGCCCGGCATAGAGCGCGAACAGGAGCGCCGCCAAGGGGACGATGAACGTCCCAAACATGAGCATCAGGTGCACCAACCGCGAGACGTTGAACAGATTGGGCAAGATGCCCGCGCCCGCCTTGGGCAGACCGTACAGCCACGCCGACAGATAGAGCACCACGCTCGCCACCAGCAGCTCGACGGCGCGCAGCACGACCTGACGCAGCCACGGCGTGCGCTGCAGGAACCGGGACTCGCCCAGCAAGCGAGTCTCCACTGCCGCCACTGCCCGGTCGACGAGCGACGGCGCCTCGAGCTCTGGGCGCAGGTAGCGGCTCAGGCCATACGCCGCCAGCAACACGAAGGCATAGAACGGCATGTCCCACGTGTTGAGAAAGCCCAGCGCACCCAGGCACAGGTAGATCAGCCACCACTCGACCGGTCGCGGCGCGTCGACTGCCAGCAGCAGGTTCAGCGCCAGGCCCAGGATCAGGAACACGGTGGGATAGGCCAACACGTGGGGGTGCATGTCGCCCAGCAGGAAACTGAACGACGGGAACTCGTCGATCACCTCCATGTCGTTGCCGGTCAGGCCCTTGTCGTGGATCAGCCGCGAGGCGCGCCACCACCACCAGCCGTCGGTCGGATACCAAGTCTCGCTGATCGTCCCACTGCGCGTCAGGTTCTTGATGTCCACCCATTCCCAAAAGGGCCCCGTCACCTCGCCCGGCTTGCGGACCGTCACCCCCACCCCGTTGGCGTGCAGGAACTCGAGCGCCCCCTCCAGGTTGCCCATAAGCGGGATCATCACTGCCGCGAGCAGCGCGTACGTCCGCGCCGTCCGCGCCGCGTACCGTACGCCGCGCCGCGCGGCAAAGGCATGCACCACGTTGTAGATCACGCCGTACGCGCCGCTGGCGGTCAGGGCAAAGAGCATCGCCACGCCCAGGTTGAACGCATAGCTGGTCGGAACGCGCGCGAACTTGGCGAGCGCGGCGACCATGATGTAGCCAAAGTGGTAGTAGCTGATCCCATAGCCCGACATCCACGGATCATATGCCGGAAAGCGCTCGCTGCGCGTGATCGCGTTGAGGAACGCGAACTCCATCGGCTTCTCGGTGATCGCGATGTCCGGGTCGTAGGCCTTGTAGGCGACCCAGAGCACGAACGCCGCGGTAAAGACCGCTTCGGCGGCGATCACAGTCCAGCGCTGCTCGCGCAGCCACTCCAGCAGATCCGCGCCCACGCCGCCCCGGCGGTAGATCCACACGCCAAGCCCTAACGCCAGGAGCAGGACGAGCAGGATGCTGCTCCACGTGTTGCGCAGCAAGCCCAGCGTACTCAGCATCCAGAGCAGGTAGGTGACCAGGATCAGGCCCAGCGGCTTGGCGAACGCGTAGCCGCGATCGGGCAGATGGCGGAAGAGACGGAACGCCAGCGGCAGGGCGATCAGGCCGATCCCCTCGAGCAACAGCCACCACAGCAGCGCGTACTCTAGGCCGAGATGGGGTGTGTCCGCCACAGGCTCTCTCCTCGCACCGTCAGCGCACCGAGCGCGCGACCGCCACCAGGTCCTCGCGTGTCAGGCAATCCGTCTCCAGCTCGAGCAGCATTCCATCGCGCTCCCAGATCAGGGTCTGGGTCGGCTCGATCCCGCTGAACGTCAGCAGCGCACCGGGCGCGCCCGCCACGTCGACCTCCTCCAGTCCCGCCACCGCCTCACCGGAGGCGGCGATGCCCTTGATCCCACCGTACTCGCGAAAGAGCAGGCGGTACTCGCGCAGCCACAGCCCGGGCGCACCCTCCTGTGGGCCATAGCTCAACTCGACGTACAGGGGTTGCGAGATCCAGTTCGGGAGCTCAGGATAGGACACCGCGCACATCTCGCGCAGCTGGTATCCCTCTGGAAGCGCTCTGGGCAGGGAGGGCGCGCGTCCCATCGTCAACTCTACCGCCAGCAAGTCGCGCAGCGGCGTACGCACCGCGCGCGTCGGCGGCGGCGTCTCACGCACGGCAGCTGCCGTCACCTGGACCTGCGTCTGGCCCAGCAGCACGCGCAACGCCTGCGCCACCACCTGCTGCCCGCTCGGGAGCAGCGCCCAGATCGCGACCAGGACCACAGTTGCCGCCAGCGCGCCCAGCGCCGCCGAGCGCCACGCGCGCCGCCCCGGCGGGCACGCACGCGCCGTCGCCGTCGCCGCGCTGACCATCGCAGCCACGCGCTGCCGCAGCGCATCGGGCGCCGGAGGCAGCCGGTCGCTCCACGCCTGCAGGCGGCGCGCCACAGCTACCTCGGGAGCGACGGCAGCCGGGGTCGACGCCTCGAATGGTAGCTCTCCCTCCGTCGCATCGCGCGCCGACATCCGCTCGAGTGCGCGGACGAGTTGGCGCGCTGCCCGGCGTTCTCTGCTCACTGGTCCTCCCGCTCCAGCCTGGCGCGCAGCTTGCGCAGCGCCCGGTATAGGATCACGGCGACGTTCCCGGCGCGCAGGCCCATCGCCTTGCCGATCGCCCGGTGGGACAGCCCGGCGACGAAGCGCAGACGCACGATCTCTTGCTCTCGCTCTGGCAGTGTGCACAGCGTACGGCGCAGCGCCGCCAGCTCTTCGGCGTGGACGACCTCGCTCTCTGCGCTCGCGGGGTCCCCCTCGACGAGCGCCAGCTCCCCGTCGACGGGATCGCGCGCCGCGCGTCCCTCGACCATCTCGAGAGGGACTTGCGCCGGGTGGGCTCGATAGTAGCCGGCGACCACGTTACGCGCGATGCGGAACAGCCAACCGCCAAAGGCGCCGGGATCGCGCAGCGTGTCAATGTTGGCCAATGCGCGCTCGAAAGCTTCGGCGGTCAGATCCTGCGCCAGCGGTTCATCGCTTACCCGCAGCCGGACATAGTTCAGCACGCGGGGCAGGTACGCCTCGTACTGCTCTGCGAAGAACTCATACCTGCCTCGCCGATCCACGCTCGCTCCTCGTCCCCGTATGCAACTAGGATGCGCGCCCGCGCCGGGTATTACAGTTTGTCACCCGGCGAACGCCCGTGGGTGGGCCCGCTCGCTACCCCAGTAGGCGATAGATCGTCACCTGCTCGTTCTGGTAGGCGATCGACATCTCGCCGCGGAGCACCAACAGGTCGAACTTGTCTGTGCGCGGGTAGAGCGTGCGCTCCAGCGGGCCGATGTACACGTACTCGACGTGCAGCTGGCGCGCGATCGCCACCGTCTCCTCCAGGTCGGCTGACATGAACAAGTCGTCCACTTGCTTGCTGCGGCGCGCGTTCTGCCAAGCGTATCGCTGTTCTCGCTCGTGCTGCTCGTTGTAGAGCGCGGGCAGCCCGGTATAGCTGGACACCCGCCCCCCGAACTCGCGATAGTAGCCGATCGGCGCCTCGACCAGCACCGGCGTGCCGCGCACGTTCTCTTGCAGCCAGCGAATGGCCCGGTAGTCGCCCTCGAGGACGATCTCGTTGCCGTCGTTGGGCCAGGTATACCTGCCGACCGTCATGAACGCCAGGCCATCCAGCGTGCCAAGCGGCGGGCGCGCGCCGGGGAAACGGTCCATGACCCGCGCCGGGGTCCCCAGCAGTGGGAACAGCAACACACTGACCAGGAGCAGGCCCAGCAGACCGGTCCATAGCGCACGCCAGGCGGGGCGCCATCGTTCGACGGCGCGCCACATCTCGGGCAGCGCCGCGCCGACGGCGACGCCCAGCATGATCCACACCTGCAGGTAAAACTTGAAGAGGGTGTTCATGCGCCACCAGCCCACCTGATCGCCCGCCAGGTGATCCTTGAGGTAAAAGAGCTCCACGCCCACCATCAACAGGAACCCGGTGCCGATTAGGGCCAATACGAAGCGCCGCTCCGGCGGCATCTCGCGTTCGACCACCAGCGCCACAGCCAACGCCAGCAGCGGGACCATCAGGGCCAACACCCAGTAGCCCCTCCAGACCGCAACCAGGACCAGGATCAACACGATCGACGCGATCGCCAGCGCGCGCGGCACGCCCCGCATGCCGGGGCGGACCACCAGCCGGGCAAGCTGCTCCACGCGGTGCAGTCGCGAGAGGTATCGTGTGCCGAGGCGCAGCCAGCGCAGGGCGGGCCAACCCGATCGCCGCGCCGCCACGATGCACAGCAACGTGACCGCACCATAGAGCACAAACCCCCACACCTCGACGAACTCGCCGAGCGCCGTATACCCCCGCGAGAGCCCCCACCCCAGGCCGACATAGAGCGCAGTATAGGTCTTGAAGAAGGGCCAGTACAAGACCAGGCTGCCCCCTGCCAGGGCGAGGCTCGCCAGCAACGCGGGCACGACGCCCTGCCTTCCCCGCCCCCGGATCCAGGCGATCAGCAGCACCAGCCCGCTCAGCCCGGCGTACGCGGGCCAATCCCAGGTGTTGATCGCCGCCAGGGCGCCCAGCGCGATCGGCCACACTGCCCAGTTCAGGATCAGGCCCCAATCGATGCGCGGCCAAAGGTAGCGCACGCTGCTCCGCACCAACGCCAGCTCTGTATCGGGCACGGGCCCGCGCTCCAACGCGGGCGCGCACCGAACCGCCGCTTGGCGCCCCGCCCCCGCTTGGCGCAGAAGCCAGTTCAGGGCGACGGCGATCACCAACAGCGTGAACGGGATGTTCATCATGTGCGGGTGCAGGTCGGCAAACAAAAAGCTCCAGTACGGGAACTCGTTGATCGTATAGCCCACCACGCGGCTCGGATCCCAGTAGTTGAACCCGGGAAAGCGCGCGCTGTGGAACACGATCTGCCACGCCCCCGAGGCGGCGCGCACCAGCGGCTGTAGGCCCGGGATCTGGCTGGTGAACGTGCTCCCGCCGACCGTGCCCAGCCGCTCGACGACCTGGACTGCGCTCGCCAGGTTGCCGAACACGGTCACGCACAGCACTGCCAACGTCCCGTGTGCGATACCAAACCCCGCCCGCTCGCGCACGCCGTCGCCCCGCCCCAGGACGCGCCCCGCCAGCGCATAGCCGATCGAGAACGCGTTGCACACCGTCAACGCAAAGAGCGTGGGTACGGCGAGGTTGAACGCCACCGTGGCGCGGATGCCCGTCACGCGCGCCACGATCGACATGAGGAACTGACCATAGTAGTAGTAGTTCAGGTACCCGTGCGCATAGTAGGGATCGTAGGGGGGGAGGTGCGCGCTGCGCAGGCACGCGTTCAAGTAGGCGATGTCCATCAGCTTTTCGCCCCCCTGCCACGGCTGCCACAGGTCGGGGTTCAGGATCCGGATCCCGACAAAGGCCAGGTACGCCAGGCCAAAGACCGCCTCGCCCAGGACGACGACGCGCCACCGCTCGCGCAGGAAGGCCCCCAACTCGTCCCGGTAGCGCAGCGAGAGCAGGACGCTGGTCCCGCCCAGCGCCGCGATGGCAGCGATCGTGAGCGGCAAGTCGTTCGCCAGCCAGCGCAGGCTGGCGGGCAGCCAGATCGCATATCCGACGACCAGCAGGCCCACCGAGCGCGCCAAGAGATAGCCTCGATCGCGGAGCCCGCGAAAGACGACAAAGGTCAGGGGCCACGCCAGCCAGCCCAGGGCGCTCACCACCACCCACCACAGCAGCGTTGCCGCCACTGTCGACTCGCTCGCCCACGCGTTCCACCCGGCGTCGGCGACCACCGGCAGCTCGCCGACCGGCACGTCGAGCAGCAGCGAGCGCGACTCCTCCCCTTCCTGCGGGGGTTCGTGGTCCAGGAACGAGAGCACACCCTCTTTCTCGGGCGTCCACCGCGCTGCCTGGGCCAAGGCATCGGTGTACAGCGCCAACCACTCCGCCTCCGCCATGTCGCGCACCTTGCGGAATACGATCGGCTTCGGATGGTCGTAGACGGTAAAGCTCTCGTCCGCGTCGTCATCGGGGATCTCGATCCCGAGGATGCCCGGATAGGAGGTGAAATCGATCTCGCGCACGTAGCCGAATTGCTCGGCAAAGAGCAGCTCGTAGAACCTGCTGCTCGCCGGGTACCTGTCTGGCAGCCTGGGGATGGTGCGATACAGCCTGTTGCTTGCCAAGACAATGTACTCTGCCTGGCGCAGCCGTTGGCCCACGATCGCCATCTTTTCGACGCTGTCCGGCTCGTACATCGGCAGCTCGACGTGCACGTACCGGCGCTCCCCGACCGTGGCGCCCTGCTCGGGAAGCGACAACGGCAAATGGTCGTCCCAATGCTCGACCGCGATCACGGCGCCGTCAGGCACGTTGGCATAGATCCAGCGGGAGGCGCGAACCCAGGTATGCGCGCCGGCATAAACGCGCATGAACGCCAGCGCCCACAGCGCTGTGCCCGCCAGGACCAGGTAGGGGCACGCCGCCAGCACGTGCCGCACGACGCGGCGCAGCGCAGCCCGCCCGCCCTGCTCGGCGTGTGCGCGGATCCAGCCGCGCGCCCAATCGGCGATCCGCCACAGCATCTCCGCCCCGAACAGCACCAGCAGCGGCAGGAGGGGGAGCATGTATCGCATGAACTTGACCATGAACGCGCCCGTGAGCAGGAAATAGGGCGCCACCCACCCCAGGAGGACCACCTCCTCCCCGCGCGCACGCCGGAACTGGCGCACCACCGTCCAACCCAACCCGGCAAAGGCGGCGATGCCCAAGGGCCAACCCAGGCCCCAGCGGACCTGCTGCACGATCTGGTAGAGGTAGGACGTGGTGCCCGTGTACTGGCGCGTGAAAGGCCAGTCCGCATCGCCGCGCACCATGGCTCCCTGCTCGCCGATCTGCTTGGCGTACCCCTGCCAGTCCAGCACGGCAAAGGGAGAGGTGAGGAGGAAAGCGATGACAGCCACGAGCAGGCCCAGGGCGATCCAGCCCCCTGCACGGCGCAACACTGCCCACGGGCGGTCCGGCGCATCCGCGCCCACCCGCCGCGCCGCCCACACCACGTGGGCGAGGAGGAGCGCCGCGATCAGCGGCGCCGCGCTGAACTTGGACGCCACCGCCAGCCCGGTCGCCGCGCCCGCCCACACCGTGGGCCACGTGGGCTGACCTTGCGCCTGCGCCACGCATATCGCCCCATACACGGCAAGCGTGATGAACGTGGTCGTGATCACGTCAAAGGTGGCGTAATGCGCCAGCTGGATGTGGGTCACGGCGACCGCCCCCAGCGCTGCCCCGAGCAACGCCGTCCGCATCCCGTACACGCGCCGCCCGATCGCATAGAGGAGCGCGATCGTGCCCAGATCGAACAACACCGACAGGCCACGTCCGACCAGGCTGATCCCGTCGTACGCGCCGCAGGCGCGCAACTCCTGCGCCAGGTCCTGGTACGCCGCACCGCGCCGGGCAAGGGCATCCCCCAGCGAGGCCAAGCTGTGGCCCGCCAAGGCGTGCAAGTACAGGGGGAGGTGACCGTAGGCAAAGTTGCGGAGCTGGCCCCCGCCGGCGCCGTCGGGCACCCACAGCGGGTTGAGCGTCGAGCGGCGCGGGTCCAGCAGATCCCGGGCGTCCTCGGGCCAACGGATCGTCGGCGCCACCATCGCGATCCAGCGCTCGTCGGGATGCGTGTGCTGGCTCTCGTCCCAGTTTAGATCATGGATCCGCAACAGGGCTGCGACAGCCAGGATCGCCGCCAGCAGCGCCCGGGTTCCGTTCCGTCCCGATCCCGTCATTCGCCATCCTCAGCCAGGGAGTCGTGAAAGCGAACGGTATTGTATCATCAGCGCACCTTTACGGCAACTGAAAGCCCTCGCCGCAATGGGCGAGGGCTTTCATGATCCGGGCCCGCGTGCCCTACTTGCGCTTCAGCCGCTCCAGCTCTTCGCGGAAAACCCGCCGCACGACTTCTTCGATCTGCTCCAAGCTGGGATAGCGCGCGTCTTGCAGGGGCGGGACCGGCGTGCCCTCCGCGACCTCCAGCTTGACGTCGTCCCAGTGACTGGCATTGATGTCGGCTGCATAATCGCACTTGGCGTGCAGGAACAGCGTGACCACGTCCCCCTCGGAGACGGTCTCCACGCCGACCTCGTGCCAAGCGCGCTCCCGCCATTCCGGCAGATAGCTCGACCACCACCCACCGTACTCGACCGACAGCGCCGTGTGGTCCTCGCCGCCCGTCGGGTCGATCCCGACGCGCATGCCGTGCCCGCCATCGCGCCCGCCGGCGCTGTGGGTCACGTTCATACACCACGCGCTGGCACGCACCAGCTTGCCCGCGCCAACCCGGAACTTGCGATACAGGCAGGCATCGTGCGTGGCGTACACGGTGTAAAAGCCGGCTGCATAGCGCCCTGTGTGTACCTCTGGGTGTCCGAGATGGCGATCCTTGGGGGCGTACTCGGGGCGATGGAGGATTCCGCCGGCTGGACCGCGTACCCAGCGCGGCGTCCAGCCGTTCGGGCAGGTCAGCTCGCCGATCCCCTGGTAGTCGTAAAAGCCCTCCTCGAAAGAGGATTGAAAGACCGTCTTCATTGTTCCCCCCCTGTGCAGTGGCGCCCTCGGTCCAGGCGTGTGCCTGTCCCAACGACGCGAACGCGCCTCGCATGCTCAGTATAGCCTCGCGCTCCTCGTTTTGTCAAGTTGAGGCAGAGAACGATCCGCCAGCATCGCGCACTCAATCCACCAACAATGTGCACGATTTGCCATCGCGCCCGCCTTGTGCTACACTCTCGGCGTGGGCAACCGGACGTCCGCCATCGCCCCGTATGTGTCGCGCCGAGGAGCGAACATGCTCGCAGCCGAACGTCGCCGCCGGATCGCCGATATCATCCGCGCCCAGGGGAGCGTCCGCGTCCCGGAGCTCTGTCTGCAGCTCGACGCAAGCGAGTCGACCATCCGCCGCGACCTGCAGTACCTCGAGCGGCAGGGCATCCTCGAACGCTCCTACGGCGGCGCAACGGCGATCGGCGAGACGGCACGCCAGGCGCGCGCCCCGCGCACAGAAGAGGAGGCGCGGATTGGAGAGGCGACGGCGGACCTGATCGTGCCCGGCGAGACGGTCTACATTGGTCCGGGCACCACACCGCTTGCGGTGGCACACGCTGTCGCGCGCATTCCGGACCTGACCGTCGTGACCAACGCCCTCAACGTCGCCGCGCACTTGGTGGAACACGCGGCGTACCCCGTGATCGTGATCGGCGGACAGGTGGAACGGCGCGACACCTCGCTGCACGGACACCTCGCCGAGCTTGCGCTGCGCGAACTGCGCGCCGATCGGGCGATCATCGGCGTCGGCGGGATCCACCTACCCGACGGTCTGACTGCCGATGCCCTTGCAGGCGCACAACTGCTGCGCGCCGCGATCGAGATGGCAGCCCGGGTGACCGTCGTGGCAACTGCTGACCGGTGGGGCCACGTTGGCCCAGCCTTCCTAGCCCCTCTGGAAGCGATCGACACGATCGTGACGAGCATCGACGCCCCACCCGCGATGGTGTGGGATCTGACCGAACTGGGCATTCACATCGTACAAACCTAGGCAGAGGAGGCGATCCATGGCAAGTGTGACCTATCAGCACGCAACCAAGGTATTCGGCAACGTCGTCGCCGTCAAGGACCTGACGATCGACATCCCCGATCGCGAATTCCTGGTCTTTGTCGGCCCTTCCGGCTGCGGCAAGACCACCAGCCTGCGCCTCCTGGCGGGGCTCGAAGAGCTGACCTCGGGGGACATCTACATCGGCGACCGCCTGGTGAACGATGTACCGCCCAAGGAACGTGACATCGCCATGGTCTTTCAGAGCTATGCGCTCTATCCCCACATGTCGGTCTATGATAACATGGCCTTTGGCCTGCGCCTGCGCAAGACGCCCAAGGACGACATCGACGCGCGGGTCAAAGAAGCTGCCGACAGGCTGGACATCCTGGAGCTGCTCGACCGCAAGCCGCGACAGCTCTCTGGTGGGCAGCGCCAGCGCGTCGCCGTCGGGCGCGCGATCGTGCGCAACCCGGCGGTCTTTTTGATGGACGAACCGCTCTCCAACCTCGACGCCAAGCTGCGCATCGAGGCGCGCGCCATGCTCAGCCGCCTGCACCAGCGCCTAGAGACCACGTTCATCTATGTCACGCACGACCAGATGGAAGCCATGACCATGGGCAGCCGCATCGCCGTCATGCGCGACGGCGTCCTGCAGCAGATCGACACGCCACAGGCCCTGTACAACACGCCGAACAGCATTTTCGTTGCCGGGTTCATCGGCACGCCGAGCATGAACTTTTTCGACGCGACCCTCGTCCGCACCGACGAAGCCATGTACATCCAGTCCGACACGTTCAAGCTGCGCGTGCCAGCGGACAAGGCCAAGCTCTATGCCGAAAAGGGATACGTCGGCAAAGAAGTCGTGTTTGGCATCCGTCCCAACGACATCTTTGACCCCGACTTCCAGGCGCCCAACATCACGCCGCAGACGGTCAACTGCCGCGTCGACATCACCGAGCTCATGGGCAACGAGATCTTTCTCTACCTCCTGACCGGCAAGGACGAGTTCGTCGCCCGCGTTGATCCCCGTTCGCGTGCCCGCGTGGGTAACGAGCTGTCTGTGATTTTCAACATGGATCACATCCACCTGTTCGACCGTGACACTGAGGTCGCCATTCGCTAGCGCCGGCGACCTCGGGCGCTGCGGGCGTCGTACAACAGGACGGACCCGTTCCCGGGGCAAGATCGTGCCTCTAGAGGGAACGG
>JAFGIE010000227.1 GCA_016929775.1 Anaerolineae bacterium | reverse complement strand
TTGCGCTCCTCGGTCCCCACCTCGCGCAGCAGGTCCACGTAGGCGCGGTGCAGTCGCTCCGCCTGCCGGCGCTCGTGGGCGTACACGTTCCGCAGCATGTGCGGGTCGCTCGGCAGGTGGTGCAGCTCGCACGGGTAGCGGGGCCCGCGGTACTGGAGTGTCCACTCGCCGTCGGTGATCGCCGAGCAGACCGGGTGCGCGGGGTCGCCCGTCAGCCCGGGCGAGGTGACGATCACGGGGCGCGCCGGGATCGCCTCCCCGTAAAAGGCGGGCGCCAGCGAGACGCCGTGCAGCCCCGCGGGCGCCTCCAGCCCGGCGAGCTCGAGCAGGGTCGGCATCACGTCGGCAGGCTGGACGAGCGCCGCGCTGCGCGCCCCCTGCACGCCCCCGGGCACGCGCCCCATCAGCACGATCTGGTTGACCTCGCGGTAAAAGGGAAAGGGGCCATCGGGTCCCACGCCGGACTTGCCCACGCGCCCGTGGTCCCCGATATAGTGCCCGTGGTCGGACAGGAACAGGACCGCCGTGTCGTCGTACAGCCCCAGGTGCTCGATCGTCTCGAACAGGCGCCCGACCCAGGTGTCGACGAGCGTGACCTCGCCCGCATAGAGCGCGCGGCAGTGACGGAGCTCCTCGGGCGTCAGGTAGTCCTGGTAGTCGTAGCGCGGGTGGTCGACGACCTGCCCCTCGTAGCCGGGGTCGTACATGTCCACATAGTAGGGGGGTGGGTCCCACGGCTCGTGCGGGTCAAAGGCGTCGACCCACAGGAAAAAGTGGGGATGGGTGTAGTTGCGCTCCAGCCAGCGGCACGCCTCGCGCATGGTGCGGGCGACGAACGTGTCCTCCTCGCACTCCCAGTGCACGGTGCGCCACTTGAGGTGGCAGTCCAGGTGCCGCTCGGGCAGGCGCTGCTTGTCGTCGTCGCAGGGGGGCGTGACCGGCACGTCGTCGGTGATCGCCCGGTCCCCCTCCTGCCCGCGGTTCCAGTGCCAGGCGGAAAAGCCGCGATCGAAGCGGTGCCCGTCGCGCACCAGGTGCGGCGTGTCGCAGATCAGCATCGAGACATAGCCCGCCTGGGTCAGCTCTGTCGCCAGGACCCGCTCGTGCTCCGGCAGCGGCGTCCACCCCCGGAAGGGAAAGGTGAGCTTGCCGGTGATCATGTCGGTGCGCATCGGGATCGTCGGGAACGAGCCGGTGTACGCGCGGTCAAAGACCAGGGCGCGCGCGGCAAAGCGGTCGATGTGCGGCGTGCGGGGCCGGTCGCGGATGTCCCAGGCGTAGGGATCGACGCCGTGATACCCCACGCAGTCGTAGCGAAGCGTGTCTGAGACGATCAGGATGACGTTCATCGTCCCTCCTCCCTCACACGTGAGCCCTGCAGGCGGGATGGGCGGCGCGTCGCGCAGCACTCCGAGCGCAGCGAGGAGTAGCGGAGCGTGTCCGAGACGATCAGGATGACGTTCATTGTCCCTCCAGCCGATAGATGCGCAGCGGGTTGTCATAGAACCACATGTGGGCGATCCGCAGCGCCTCCTCCCGGTCCAAGCTCTCCCCGTCGATGCGGTCCCCCAGCGCCGCCGCCACGCATTCGCGCGCCATGACCAGGTGCCCCCACACCTTGTGCACCGCGACGCGATAGTCGCCGCCGAACGCGCTCACCTTGTTGAGCGGGACCATGTCGAGGATCTCGTCGAGGGCGCGCCGGGTCTGCACCTGCGAGATGACCGGGCACCAGGTGAGGTTGAGGGTCACGTTGGGATAGCTCTTGCCGATCAGGATCGCGTCGCGGATCATGGGCATGCCGAGGTGGAAGACGTCATAGCGCACGTCGCGGCGCCGCGCGGCGATGCCCAGCATGTACTTGGGGTCGAGCTCGCGGAAATCGCCCCAGTAGCCGGTGTGCACGGCGACCGGCGCGTCCGCCGCGGCAGCCACGTCGAAGCAGCGGTCGGTCAGATAGTCGCGCAGGGCGTTCAACGGGCTCGGCGGAGCGGTCGCTTCGCGCGCCTGCCGGAACTGGGCCTCCGCCGCCCGGGGGTCGGGCGCCCGGTAGTCGCCGACCCGGATCTTGAAGCCGAGCGCGCCGCGCGCCAGGTCGCGCCGCAGCAGCGCCTGGATCGCGGACACTGCGTCCGCCAGCGAGCGGACCTCGCCGCCGCTCTGCGCCGCGAGCGCCGCGACCCGGGCGCGATCCCAGGGCGCGTGGGCCCACTGCGCGATCGCGGGCGAGAGCCCGCGCAGACCGGGGTCGTCGGGGAACGCGACCTGCTCGACGCACGTGATCGAGAGCCGGATCCCGCACCGCTCCTGGAGCACGCGGCGGTAGAGGCCCGGCGTATTGTCCGCCGCCACCCGCTCGGCGAGGACGTGGATCGTCCGGTCGTCGATCGCGCCGACGCCGAACAGGTCGCGCGCCGTGATGCGCAGCGCCCGCGCGTAGGAGGTGTGTTGGACGTGTTGCCAGTAGGGCCTGATCTGGGGCCACCAGGTCTCGACGGGGCGCTCGCCCCCCTGGCGCAGCGTCTCCTTGAAGGCGGACGACATGCCCGCCGACTCGAGGTCGTGCCACACGTAGCCGCCGGCGAACATGTTGGGCCCGGCGTAGCGGTGCGACAGGTATTCCGCCTCGGCGGGCAGGTGCTCGTGCGCGTCGACGATCGTGAACCGGCTGATCGCGTCGTACAGGTCGCGCGCCGTCCTGGATAGCTTCATCGGTGCTCCTAGTATAATGAACTTGTGGGTTAGGGCAGTTCGCGATACAGTCAGGATGGGCCACAGCGCCGACCACAAAGGGGCCATAGCC
>JAFGIE010000226.1 GCA_016929775.1 Anaerolineae bacterium | reverse complement strand
TTTGCGGCAGAGCCTGCCTGCGCGCTTCCGCCGACAGTGGGCGACTGCTCCTGGCACGACCAGTGTGCCTGACTTGACAGGAGTCCTTCCGACCCTTATAATCTGTCTCAATACGGAGAGTGTCTAATGGGCCAACTGCAAGATCTGGTAGACCAATTCAGGGAACACGGGTACAAGATGACGCCGCAGCGCCGGGCGATCATCGAAGTGATCGTCGGCTGCACGCCACAGCACCCGACTGCCGAGCAGATCCACGCGCGCGTGTCAGAGGGAATGCCTGACATTTCGCTCGCAACGGTGTATAATACCCTGCGTGAGCTGGTTGCCATCGGTCAGGTCTACGAGCTGAACCTGGGCGGCGGCACGCGGCACTATGAGCTGTCTCGCGGATCGCACGGACACCTGGTGTGCGTGCGCTGCGGCAAGATCCGGGACGTCCCCGGCGACTTTGATCAGCTTGCGACCTTGTTCCAGGACAAGGATGGATTCCACCCGATCCGGTACGAGGTAACGATCTATGGGTACTGTGCGAGCTGCGCGGGCCCAGATCGGGCCACGTGAGACAGGAGAGCGATGCGATGCAGAAATGGGAATGCCTGGGCTGCGGCTACATCTACGACCCACTGGTCGGCGATCCAGAGAATGACATTGCGCCCGGCACGCCTTTCGAAGACCTGCCCGACGACTGGGTCTGTCCCGAATGCGGGGCGGGCAAAGATATGTTCGAAGAACTGAGCTGATCCACGATGCCGAACTATGTCATCGTGGGCAACGGCGTGGCAGGAGTGACCGCAGCACAAGCGATCGCGCGCGCGGACTCGAGCGCATCCGTGCAGCTGATCGGCAGCGAGCCCTATCCCTACTACCAACGCCCCCGGCTGTGGGCTTGGATCGCGGGCGAGATCGAGGAGCAGGATCTCTTTTTCCGACCAGTCGATTGGTACGCCACGCAGGGGATCCAGTTGCGGCTGGGCGCTTGCGTCACGGAGCTCGATCTCCAGGCGCACGCACTATCGTTGAGCGATGGGACGACGCTCGCGTATGACCGCTTGCTGTTGGCGACGGGGGGCGTGCCCTTTGTGCCGCCGATCGCGGGCGCGAACGTACGGGGCGTCTTCACGCTCCGCACCCTGGAGGACGCGCGCGCCATCAAGGCGTATGCCGAGCAGGTGGATCGCGTGCTCGTGCTCGGCGGGGGTCTGCTGGGCCTGGAGACGGCGCGCGCGCTGCTTGGCCCCAAGCGCGACGTGTACGTGCTCGAGATCTTTCCCTATCTCCTGCCGCGCCAGCTGGACGCCCCCGGCGCAGCCGTGCTGAGGCGCCGCCTGGAGGCGATAGGCCTGCGCTTCTACGTTGGCAAGAGCACCGAAGCGATCTTGGGCGACGGGCACGTACAGGGCGTACGGCTCTCGGATGGCGCCGAGATCGCAGGCGATATGGCGTTGCTCTCGACCGGCATTCGCTCCAAGACCGATCTAGCCCGCGCAGCAGGGCTCGAGGTCGCGCGCGGCGTCGTGGTGAACGGGCACCTGCAGACCAGCGCCCCAGACGTGTATGCTGCCGGGGACGTTGCCGAGTTCGAGGGACGGGTGTACGGCATCATCCCTGCTGCGATCGAGCAGGCACGCATGGCGGCAGCCAACATGGTGGGCAGCGGGCGCCCACTATATGCGGGCACTGTGCCTTCCACCACGCTCAAGATCGTGGGCATTGACTTGACGTGCCTCGGCGAGTCGACGGTCGAGGGAGACGAGTACACGATCGCGCGCTATAGCGACGAGGACAACGGGATCTACAAGCGGCTCACGTTCCGCGGCAACGTGGTCGTGGGCGCCATTTTGCTGGGCGATACGACCGAAGCACGGTCGATCCAGCGGCTGATCGCCGAACGGCGAGAAGTGGCTGCATATGGCGAACGCCTGATCGATGGCAGTCTGGATCTGAGCGCGCTGGCGCGGGGCACAGCCCCCGCCTGACGCACTATACACCCTACGAGGAGACAGAACGACATGCACGCAATGACCAAAGCGAACCTGCAAGACGCATTTGCTGGCGAGAGCCAGGCCCACATGAAGTACTTGGCCTTTGCCGCGCAAGCCGAGGCGGACGGCTTGCCCGAGGTGGCGCGTCTCTTCCGCGCCATCTCTTACGCCGAGCAGGTGCACGCCATCAACCACCTGAAGGAGCTGCAGGGCATTGGCACGACCGCCGACAACCTCGAAAGCGCCGCCGGCGGCGAGAACTTTGAGAACACCGAGATGTACCCCGCCTATGACGCCGTGGCGCATTTGCAGGGCGAGAGGGGCGCGCTGGTGAGCATCCATTACGCCCTGGAAGCGGAAAAGATCCACGAGGTCATGTACCGCAGCGCCAAGGCGCAGGTCGAAGCGGGCGCAGACATCGCCTCCCAGCCCGTGTACATCTGCCCGGTGTGTGGCTACACCGTGATCGGCGAGCCACCCGAAAAGTGCCCGGTTTCCAGGACCGACCGGTCCCGGTTCGTCAAGTTCTAGCACAGTCTCAGCAGCGAAGGGACGTCAGGGGACGCACGCAGGAGATCCCCTACGCGCGGATAGAGGGATGGCGCCGTGGCGGCGCCGTCCTACCCACACACACTTTGTAGCCCAAGGACACATGGGCAAAGGAGGACAATCGTGGCAGCCATCAGTCAAGTGATCAAGAGCGCAGATTGGAAGACCGAGAAACACGTCCCGGTGATCGAGGCGCCCGCAAGCGTCGAAGCAGGCGTTGACTTTGAGGTCAAGGTCAGCCTGGGCAAGGGCGTCGCACACCCCAACACCACCGAGCATCACATCTCGTGGATCGCGGTCTACTTTCAGCCCGAAGGGGCGCCGGTCCCCTTGCAGGTCGGGCACTTTGAGTTCACGGCGCACGGCGAGTCGGTTGCCGGGCCCAACCAGGGACCGCTGTACACCGCGCCCAGCGCGGTGGTGACGATCAAGACGGACAAGCCGGGCATCTTGCAGGCGGTCTCGTTCTGCAACATCCACGGGCTGTGGGAAAGCACCGCAGAGGTCGCGCTCGCCTGATCGCGCCGCGCAGGCCCCAGGTGACGCCGCCTGGGGCCTGCGCCCTGCAGACGTTGTTCTAGGAGGTATGAATGGACAGGCAAGCACTGATCGACATGCTGAACGTGGATCTCGCCGATGAGCACGCGTCGGTCATCCGGTATCTGGTCCACGCCTACCAGGTCGGTGAGAGCACCCCCTTTGGCGCGGACTTGCTCGCCACGGCGCGCGAAGAGATGTGGCACATGGATTGGATCGGCGACGTCTTGGGCGAGTTGGGCGCAGAGCCGCAGATGGCCCAAGGCGACTACCCACACGACCCGACCTCAAACGGCTCGCTTCTGCGCTCCTACATCGCCTGGGAAAAGAACCTGATCCAGGTGTACAAGGACCAGGCAGCCAAGGTCGACGATCCCGAGATCAAGCGCATGCTGCTCCAGCAGAGCCAGGAGTCGCTGACACACCAGCGCCGCTTCGAGCAGTGGCTGGAAAAGCTGGGTCCCGCCGCCGAGGAGCCGTTCACCTATGGAGAAGAGGCCGGGTTCTCGCCGGACATGCTCGCGTACTTTCAGCAGGAGACGGACGAGCATTACAGGATCGTGCTCCAGCACCTGCGCCACGCGTTTGTCTTTGAGGACCAGGCCTGCCCGGTGAGCGGCGAGCTCGAACTGAGCGCCATGCGCCATATGAAGCACCTGTCGCACTTTGCCGAGGAGCTAACCGAGTCGGGACAAGCGCTCAGGTTCGAGTACCCCGGGGTGGATATGAGCACGGACGTGATGCCCGCTCTCAAGTCGGACCTCGATCTGACGCTCGCCGCGCGCGAGCGCTTTGCCCAGCTCGCGGCGAACCCCGAACTGGCAGAGCACGCCGGGCTCAAGAACGAAGTCGAGAACATGGTCACGCGCAACGAGTTCCTGGCAATGACGGTCGAAGAGCTGATGGAAGAAGCGGGAGAAACGAAAGAAGCGGAGGCACCAGAGAAAGCCGAGCCTCCCGCAGCACAGACCGATGATACAGACAAGCCTGCTGCCGGCACAGGGTTCACCGTCGGCAGCCTGATCGACAAGTAGGAGGACAGACATGAGCGACCTGTTTATGCGTGATGATGCACCCCTGACCAAGGCGGAGTGGGAGCGGCTGGACAAGGTCGTCGTCCACGCTGCGCGGCAGATCCTGGTCGGGCGCCGGTTCATCGAGCTAGTCGGACCCTTTGGCGCCGGGACAGAGATAGTGCCGGTCGGCGCCGGGCCGAACCGCCGCCAGTTGGCGATGAAGACCATCCAGTCCGATTTCTCGCTCTTCTGGCGCGACATCGAGGCCAACCGCCGTGCGGGTCTGCCGCTCGAGCTGGGCGCCGCCGCCGAAGCGGCAGCACACTGCGCCAAGGAAGAGGACACGATGGTCCTGGGGGAGCTGCTGTCTGCCGAGGGACGCAAGACGGTCAAGCTGCTCGACTGGGAGACCACCGGCAACGCCTTTGAGAACATCACCTCGGCGATCGAGGCCCTGGTCAGCGATGGCTTCTTTGGGCCCTACGCCGTGATCGTCAGCCCGGCGCTGTATGCCAAGACCCAGCGCTTCGGGCGGGGCATGCGCCTCGAGAGCAAGCTGATCACCGACGTAGCCGACGGTGGGCTCTTTCGCTCGATGGTGCTGGCGCCAGACCAAGCGATGGTCCTCTCGCTTGGCGCGCACAACTTGGACCTGGCGATCGGCCAGGACCTGATCACGACGTACATGGGCAACGAGGGACTGGATCACCTCTTCCGCTTGATGGAGAGCCTCGTGCTGCGCATCAAGCGCCCAGGCGCGATCTGCACGCTCGAAGCATAGGCTAAGGGACGAGGCATTGAACGTCAAACTGTATGCGCTCAGCACGTGTGGTTGGTGCCGCAAAGCCAGGACGCTGCTCGACGAGAACAACGTCGTGTACGACCTGGTCTACGTGGATCTATTGGAAAAAGAAGAAAAAGACAAGGTCCTGGAAGAGGTCCGCAAGTGGAACCCGCGGATCAGCTTTCCCACCCTGGTCGTCAACGACGACGAAAGCGTCGCGGGCTACAAAGAAGAGCGGATGAGGGAGCTACTGGGGCTATGACCAGCGCGGACGCAGAGCGCGCGCGCCAGCGACCGGAGGCGTGGGCGCTGTACCAGCGGCTGAAGCGAGAGGGCGAGGCGGCGGGCTACTATCTCCATCCCGACGTCGACTTTGTGCTCGACCTGATGGACGGGCTGCTGACCAACGAGGCGCGCTACGGCTACCAAGCCTGCCCCTGCCGTCTGGCAGACGGCGAACGCGAGGCAGACCTGGACATCATCTGCCCGTGCGACTATCGCGATCCCGACCTCGACGACTATGGAGCGTGCTACTGTGCGCTGTATGTCGCCGAAGAGATCGTGCGCGGTGAGCGGGAGGCAGAGTCGATCCCGGATCGCCGTTTCGAGGGTCCGCCAGAGGCAGAGACGCACGAGATGGAGCAGGTCGGGTTCACCCGGAGCGGGCTGCCGGTGTGGCGCTGCAAGGTGTGTGGCTACCTGTGCGCACGCCCTCAGCCCCCACTCAAGTGCCCGATCTGCAAGGCCGACCGGGATCGCTTCGAGCGGTTCGCCTGACCGCCACGTACGCACGTGCGGAGAGACCGGCGCGCCGCTGCGCGCCCGGTTCTCTCTGCATCTATGTGGCGGGTCACACAGGGTGCACGGATGAGCATCACCGTCTACACGACCCCGACCTGCGGGTACTGCTACCAGCTCAAGAACTACCTGGCACAGCGCGGCATTCCCTTTGCCGAGCACGACGTAAGCCAGGACTCCTATCGGGCCAACGAGATGGTGCGCATCTCGGGCCAACAGGGCGTGCCTGTGTCCATCGTCGACGGGCAGGTAGTGATTGGGGCGGACATCCCGCGCATCAACGATATCTTGAGACAGCGGGCCCACGATCCGCCCAGACTGGGCGTGTCGATCGCCGATGCTGCCCAGATCGCAGCCAAGCGCGGCATCCGGCTCCCGGCAGGCGCCTACGTCGGACGCGTGCGACCTGCGTCGGCGGCGGGGCTGGCGGGCCTGCGCGCAGGGGACGTGATCGTCCAGCTTAACGGGCAGACGATCGGCAGCGACCAAGACGTACATCGTGCGACCGCCGGTCTCAGGTACGACCAGCCGGTCGACCTGGTCGTCTGGCGCCAGGGGCAGCGCACCAGGCTGCAGGTCCGCACCTAGCAGGCGCGAGGGACAGGGCCCGCTTTTCGCCCGTTGCACCGGAACTTGTACCAGCCGGATCCTAGACTGTGGGGTGGATACCATGGCAAGCACCGATCTGACCATCCGAATTGGAGGCGCGGCAGGCGATGGCGTCGAGTCGAGCGGCGCTGGGTTCTGCACTGCACTGACCCGGGGCGGGCTGTACGTCTTTGGCCTCCCCGACTACTACTCGCGGATCCGGGGTGGGCATAACTTTTACTCGGTCCGCGTCAGCGACCAGCCGCTCCACGCACACGCCGAACCCGTTCACCTGCTATTGGCGCTCACTGAGGAGACGATCCCACGCCACCGCACGGCGATGGCGCCCGGTGGGGCGGTCGTCTATGACAGCAGCCTCAAGGTCGCCCCCGAAGACCTGACGGGCGAAGGGATACGCTACATCTCGCTGCCGATGAGCGAGATGGCGCAGGAAAAGGCAGGCACCACCTTGGCGCGCAATACGCTCGCCTTGGGCTTTGCCGCCGGCATCACCGGCTTTGACGTCGCCCCACTCGAGAGCGTGATCCGCGACAATTTCGCGCGCAAGGGCCAAGCTGTGGTCGACGGCAACCTCGCAGCGGTGGCATGGGGCTACCAGCAGGGAGCGGCCCATGCCGGAGACTATCCATACACGCTGCCGACCGTCGCCGGCGCGCCGCCGCGCATGGTGCTCAACGGCACCGAGGCCTTCTCCATGGGCGCGCTCGCGGGCGGCTGCCGCTTCGCGTCGGGCTACCCGATGACGCCCGGCTCCCCGGTCCTGCACTGGATGGCGGCACACGGCGCGCAGTACGGCGTCGTGGTCAAGCACACCGAGGACGAGATCGCCGGGATCAACATGGCGATCGGCGCCGCGCACATGGGGGCGCGCGCCCTCGTTCCCACTTCGGGCGGCGGCTTCTCGCTGATGGTGGAGGCCCTGGGGCTTGCCGGGATCACCGAGACCCCGGTCGTGATCTATAACGCGCAGCGACCCGGACCGGCGACGGGCCTGCCCACCCGCAACGAGCAAGGCGACATGCTCTTTATGCTGCACGCCTCGCAGGGCGAGTTCCCGCGCTTTATGCTCACCCCTGGCACGCACGAGCAGGCCTTCGAAGCTGGATGGCGCGCGTTCAACCTCGCGGAGCAGTTCCAGACGCCGGTGCTGGTCCTCAGCGATCACTACCTGGCGGTCGCTGTCCGGACTCTCGACGTGGACGCGCTCGACTTTGACGCCGTCGAGATCGATCGCGGCGCGCTGCTCAGTCCAGCCGAACTGGATGCCCTCGAGGAACCCTATCTCCGCTACAAGCTCACGCCCTCGGGCGTCTCGCCACGCGCCCTCCCCGGGCACTCCAACGCAGTCTGGGTCTCGGCGAGCAACGAGCACGACCAGCGCGGGGCGATCACCGAAGAGATGGCGATGCGCGTCGCCCAGGTCGACAAGCGCGCGCGCAAGCAGGTGGGCATGGCCAAGCATGTGCAGCCGCCGACGCGCTATGGCCCCGCCTCCGCCGAGACGACCTATGTGTGCTGGGGCTCGACCTATGGCCCGCTGCGCGAGGCGGTCGATCGCCTGAACGGCGCGCGTCCCGGCAGCGCCAACATGCTGCACGTGGGGGACATGTGGCCCTTTCCCGCTGCCGACGTGGCAGCGGCGCTCGACCAGGCGCAGCGCGTGGTCACGGTCGAGGTCAACTCGACCGGGCAGCTTGCCAGGTTGATCCGCACCGAGACCGGACGATCGCCCGCAGCGCAGATCCTGCGCTACGATGGGCGCCCCTTCTCGCCCGAGTACATCGTCGAGCGAGCGACGAGCTGACAGAGGAGCAGACGATGGTCACCAGAGCAGATTTCGACAGTCCCGAGAGCCCGACGTGGTGCAAGGGCTGCGGCAACTATGGCATCCTCAACGCGCTCAAGATGGCCCTGGTAGAGCTGCAGATCGCACCGCACGAACTGATCATCTGCACCGGGATCGGCTGTGGCAGCAAGCTGCCCCACTATATGAAGGTCAACGGCTTCCATGGTCTGCACGGTCGTGCGCTGCCGGTGGCAACCGGTGTACGCCTGGCGAACCACGGGATGCGGGTCTTGGCGGTGCACGGCGATGGCGACGGCTACGGCATGGGGCTCGCCCACTTTGCCCACGCCGCCCGCCGGAACATCGGCTTTGTCGATCTGGTACAGAACAACCGCGTGTATGGCCTGACCAAGGGGCAGTACTCGCCGACGAGCAGCCCCGGCATGCGCACGCCGACCTCGCCTCAGGGCGCGATCGATAGCCCGGTCCCGCCGCTGGCATTGGCGATCACGATGGGCGCAACCTTTGTGGCACGCGGCTACCCGGGCGAACTGCGGCACCTGGTTTCCCTCCTAGTTCAGGCCCTGCAGCACGACGGCTATGCCTTGGTCGACGTACTCCAGCCGTGCGTGACCTTTAACCGCGCCAGCGCTTACGATTTCTACAACGAGCGCGTCTACAAGCTGGAAGAGACGGGGCACGACGTCACCGATCGCGCCGCGGCTTGGGAACGGGCGCAAGAGTGGGGCGACCGGATCCCGATCGGCGTCTTTTACCAGGTGACGGGCATCCCGACCTACGAGGCGCAGGTCGCGGCGCTCCAGGAGGGGCCCCTCGTAGAGCGCCCCATGCGCCCGCTCACGCCAGAACAGGTGGATGCCCTGCGCGCCGAGGTGATGTAGGAACCCGCGCACCGGCATCGCGAGCCCGAGGTCAGGGACATGGCAGAAGGGCAATCCAAAGTTGGGCGCGACATGCCTCGCTTTGCCGTACTCCAACTCTCCGGCTGCGCCGGCTGCGAGGTCTCGCTGCTCAATGCCGGGCAGTGGACCGACGAGTACGCGCTGGTGTATATGCCGCTCGTCGTCTCGGCGTACGACGTGCCCGAGGTGGACCTGCTCCTAGTCAGCGGCGGCGTGCGCACCGACGAGGACATGTACAACCTGCGCCGCGCAGCGCGCCGCGCCGACCAGGTCGTGGCGGTGGGCACCTGTGCGATCTCGGGAGGGATCGCCAGCTTGGGCGATCGCGACGAGGTGCGTGCGGTGTTTGCGGCAAAAGAGCACCGCCGCCACCTGCCGCGCTTGCTGCCCCGCTGCCGCCCGATCGACGCCGTGGTCGAGGTCGATCGCTATCTCCCCGGGTGCCCGCCGACCCCGACGCTGTTCATGGCCCTGCTGCTCGAGCCGCCCGATTTCACGCCCTCGCGCACCGTGTGCCAGGAGTGCGGGCGCAGGAAGCTGCGCGACATGCGGCCCCAGCACCTCGTCGGCTTCCAACAGGGCCAAGTCCTGCCTGACATCTGCTTGATCAACCAGGGCTACGCGTGTGTCGGTTCGTCGACCCGCGGCGGGTGCGGCGCCCCCTGCCCCCAGGCTGGGCATCCGTGCGTCGGCTGCCGCGGGCCATCCGACGCCTTTATCGCCAAAGAGTCGACCGCCTGGCTGAAGAGCATCCAGCGCGTGTTCTCTTCTCTGACCGACATCCCCGCCGACGAGATCGAAGCCGCGCTGCTGTCGCCGCAGATGGCGCTCTTTTTGTTCCAGTTCTCCGACTATGCAGCCACCGACCGCCCGCCACGACCGGTGGAGAAGGTGCTCTGAGATGCCCACGCTGACCTTCCCGATCAGCCGGATCGAGGGCCACGCCCAGGTGGTGGTCGAGATCCAGGGCGGCAAGGTGGTCGCGGCGCGGTTCCAGGCAGTCGAGTACCGCGGCTTCTCGCACTTTGTGCGGGGCGCACCGGCGGAGCAGATGCCCGTGATCACGCCCCGCATCTGCGGCGTGTGCTCAACCGCGCATCACGTTGCCTCGGTCAAGGCCCTCGAGGACGCCTTCGGCGTCATTCCGCCCCCGCTGGCGGTGCGCCTGCGCGAGCTGCTGCTGCTCGGGCAGATCATCCAGAACCAGGCCACGTCGCTCTTTATCTTTACCATGCCCGACCGGCTGGGCCTGAGCAGCATCTTCCAGCGCGACGAGCAGGCAGCACGCATCCAGAGCGCCGAGATCGCCGCGCGGGCCCTTCAAGTGCGCAAGGCGGGGACCGACCTGATCGCCGTGGCGGGCGGGCAGTTCATCCACCCGGTGAAAGCCGTGATCGGGGGCGTGACCAGCGGGATCGCACCACAAGCCGCAGCAGAGATGCGCGTCGAGATCGAGCAGGTCTTGCCCACGGCGTGCGAGCTGTTCGACCACTACTGGGAGCGCTCTCTCGCAATGGGCGAACGCCTGGGCACCTGGGGCGACGATAGCCCGGCATGTTACATCGCCGCTGTCGGCGACCGCCAGCCCAGCTACTACGGCGACGTGATCCGCGTCATGTGCGCGAGCGGCGAGATCGGCGACGCCTTTGCCGCGCGCGACTTTCAGCGCCACCTCCTGCTGGAGGAAAGCGAGACCTCGTACGCGGGGCAGACGAGCTACCAGGGCGGCGTGATCCGGGCCAACAGCCTTGCCCGGATCAATATGGCCGACCAGATGAGCACACCGCGCGCGGACGCCTACCTGGAACGTTTCCACCGTGCCTTTGGCCGGCCCGCGCACGCGATCATGCTCTTTGACCTGGCGCGCGGGATCGAGCTGGTGTATGCCCTGGAGCGCGCCGCCGAGATCCTGTCCGAGCAGCTCGACTGGGAGGACACGGCGGTGCCCTATACGCCGCGCGACGGGGAGGGGTATGGGCTGGTCGAAGCGCCCCGTGGGCCGCTGATCCACCACTACCGCATCCTAGAGGGCCGGATCGCGGAGGCGGCGTTCATCATTCCCACTGTACACAACATGCTGGCGATCGAGCGTGCACTGCGCGTGGCTGCGGCACGCTATGTATCCGCCGATGCCGTCGACATGGAGCTCGAGCATGCAGTGGGACGCGTCGTGCGCGCCTTCGACCCGTGCATTGCATGCGCGACGCATTGAGCGTACAATACCGGAAAGAACGAGGAGCAGGCAGACATGCCACCTGTCCAAGTCAAGCCAGACATCTACTGGATCGGCGTCAACGACCGGACCACGGACCTGTTCGAGGGCCTGTGGCCGATCACGCAAGAGGGCGTCTCGTACAACACCTACCTGATCGACGACGAGCACAAGGCGATCATTGACCTCGCCAAGGCGATCAAGACCGACGAGTTCTTTGGGCAGATCGAGCAGCTGATCGACCTGACCCAGCTCGAATACGTGATCATCAACCACCTCGAGCCCGATCACACCGGCGTGATCCGCACCGTTCGCCGCGTCGCGCCCGACGTGACCTTTGTGTGCAGCAAGCGCTGCCAAGACATGCTCGCCGCGTTCTATGGGATCACCGACCACGTGCGGCCCGTCGGCGACGGCGATACCCTCACACTGGGCGCGCATACCCTCCAGTTCTACATGGCGCCCATGGTCCACTGGCCTGAGACCATGGTCACGTATGAGACCCGCAACCAGATCTTGTTCTCGTGCGACGCCTTTGGCGGCTATGGTGCGCTGCGCGGGGCGCTCTTTGACGACGAATGCGGCAACCTCGCCTGGTACGAGCGCGAGGCGCTGCGCTACTATGTCAACATCGTGGCGCTCTTTAGCCGTCCCGTCCTGCGCGCGATCGACAAGCTGAGCGCCCTGCCGATCGCGACCATCGCCCCGTCGCACGGGCTGATCTGGCGCAGGGACCCGAGCCGGATCGTCAGCCTGTACAAGGAGTGGGCCGAGTACGCGACCGGACCCACCCAGCCCGGTGTCACGCTGCTCTATGGCTCGATGTATGGCAACACAGAGGCGATGATGAACGCCGTCGCCCAAGGGATCTCGGATCAGGGCGTCCCGATCGAGATCTTTGACGTCGCCCACACCCACGTCAGCTATGTCCTGCCTGCGCTGTGGACGCAGCGGGGGGTGATGGTGGGCGCCCCGACCTACGAAGGCAGCCTCTTTCCGCTGGTCGACCAGGCCCTCCAGATGGCAAGCCACAAAAAGATCCAGAACAAGCTCGCCGCGCGCTTTGGCAGCTACGGCTGGAGCGGCGGCGCCGGGCGACGCTTCGGGCAGTTGGTCGAGGAGCTCAAGTGGGAGCTGTTCGGCGAGTTCGAGTTCGTCGGCGCAGCGACCCAGGCCGATTTCGAGGCGGGCAGGGATTTTGGGGCGCGTTTCGCGCGCGCCGTTCGCGGAAACATCGACTGAACAAGAAACCACCCGAGAAGGAGCCACTCACATGAAGCGACGCACAGCACACGTTGTCCTGATCGCCCTGCTCGCCGTCCTCGCAGCCGCGCTGCTGGCAGCGTGCGGCGCAGACGAAGCGGCAACGGAGCCCGCGGGCGGGGAAAGCGAGGTGACCCTCGACGGCAAGGCATTGGCGGAGGAGCGCTGCTCGACGTGCCATCCCTACAGCAGGGTCGAGGAAGCGACCAAGTCCGCGGCAGACTGGAAGGCGAACGTCGAGCGCATGGTAGCCCATGGGGCCCAGCTCAACGCAGCCGAACAGGCAGCCGTGATCGAGTACCTGTCGGAGGCGTTCCCAGAGTAGACGCGCTCTGTGGGCCTTACCGGCATCACGGACCCGGTCCCTCTCAGGGACCGGGTCCGTCCGCTCCGCTCTCGGAACGCAGTGAGACCTGGGCAGAGCGACAGATCAGCGCGGTGGGCCGATCCCTGACTCGGGTCACGATCAGGATCACGCGCTCGCGCCCCTCGCCGTGCGGCAGACGGCGCCAGAACTGCGCGGGATCGATGCCGATCCCGCGCTTCTTGATCGCCAGTTCGCCGACATCGTAGGCGCGCAGCCGCGCCCGAATGCGCTTCAGGCCAAAGGGCATCCTCTCCAGGACCTGGTACCCGGTCACGAACGGGCTGTCGATCTGCCGGTCGGCGGTCAAGTAGGCGATCTGCGGGTCGATCTGCCGCGCGCCGATCTGCGCCGCGAGCGTGCGGACGAGGTGTGCGCGGATCACGGCTGCATCGGGCTCGTAGAGATAGTCTCCCACGCCAGGGGCGATGTCTGCCTCGGGGTCCGGATCGTCGCCGGTGAGCGTGTGCCCGGCGGGGAGGAGGGTCGCTCGCCGGCGCGCAGTACGCAGCTCCCCCAGCCAGAGCACCGCTTCGCGCGCCTCCCCGTCCACCGAGATCAACTCGACCTCGTGCGGTATGCCGCCGACGATGCGCTCCAGCTCCCGATAGTCCACGCCGGGAGAGAGCTTGATCCCCGCGCCCGGCGCGCGCGCGGCGAGGGAGAGGAGCGCCGGCAGCGCTGGCTTGTACGCCGAGAGGGCATAGATCCGCTTGCCCCCCGCCCGCCGCGACGGATCGGCCCACAGGGCGCGCCCCGCGGGCGGCGCGTATGCCGTCACGTCGGCGCAGCGCGCGTCGATCCGGTCGCCCAGATCGTAGGCGCCTGCGTTGGCGCGCGCCATGCGCAGCCGCAGCGGGTCGAGGTCCACGGCGAGGACGTCGCCCCGGGCGGCGAGGGCGAGCGCGTCGCCGCCGATCCCACAGCACAGGTCGGCGACGGCGCCATAGCGCGCGTACCGCGCCGCCCGCCGACGGCTGACCACCTCAGCGCTTGCCTGCTCGAGCGCCTCTCGGGTGAAGAACATGCGGTCCGCGCGGCTGAACTTGGACCGTGCGCGCTGGCGCAGGAGGACCAGGTCGAGCGCCGCCGCCGCCACTTCAGGCGGGTGTTCCTTGCGCAGCCGCGTGACGTGCGCCAGGGCGTCCGCCTCGTCCAGCTCCTGCGCCGACAGCCGCTCCAGCAGCGCGGCGCCGGCGGGCGAGAGCAGGTAGGTCAGCGCTTCGTCCGTGGGACGGAACTCTTCCATCGCGCGCTGCCCCGCCTACGCGCCTCTGCCCACCCAGCCCAGGCCGATCGCCGCCTCGCTCCTCAACCGGTCGGCGAGCTGACCGACGTGGTGCTGCAAGTGGCGGATGTTGTAGAACTGGAGCTCGAGCTTGTCAAAGGGCAACCAATGGAAGCCTGACTCCGCTTCGAGGTTCAGGGCAGGCACCCGCTCGTCGACCTCGTCCCGGCAGATGCTGAGGTAGGCGAGCAGGTCTTGCTTGGCATATGGCTCCACGCTTGCCGCGTCTGGATGCGGAGGGACGGGAAGGGAACCGAGACGCTCGTACCCGCGCCGGTGCTTGCTCCAGGGCACGAACGCCTCTACACGTTCCTGCAGGTAGAGGTGGGTGTAGAAAAGGGCGTGGTAGGCGATCTGCCAGAACCGGTTCGGGTGCTCCCGATCGTCCCACAGCGGATCGGGACACTTGGAGACCGCCTCGGCGAGCATAGTGAGCGACGCGTGGTACTGCGAACGGATCGCGTCAGGTGTGGTCATATCCTCTCCTTCGTCATTCGCGTGAGTTGCGGGATTTGGCCCGACTGGCTATAATAGACCACAATCAGCGGGGAAGTGTCGGAACTGGCAGACGAGCGTGACTTAGGATCACGTGGAGAAATCCGTGCGGGTTCGACTCCCGCCTTCCCCACACCTGCACGGCTGGGCGCGCATTCCGCACGGAATGTGCGCCTTGTGCGTGTACCGCCCTACCTAGACCTCTGTTGGCAGTCCCAGGCACAGGCGCCGCACCAGGTCCAGCACCAGGGAAGCGGTCCAGGTGTGGGCATCCGCCTCGTGCCCCCGGTAGCGGACCACCCGTCCGTGCGCGGCTCCGTCGTGCAGGACCTCGATCGCCGTCTCCTCCGGACCGGTGTTGATCACCGCCACGCCGACGCGCGCCCCAGTCACGGCGCACACGCGTGCGGCAAGGGCGCGCGCCTGTGCGCACACACCCCCACCCGTGGTAGCCTCCTCTCCCAGCGCCCACGCGTGGCTGTCGGGGAGCACCCAGCCGCCGAGGTAGGTCTCACCCACCGGATCCGCGTCGGACAACCACCCGCAGAGCAAGCCGCCGGTGCTCACCTCGGCGGCGGCGACGGTCAGCGACCGGTCGCGCAGCAGGCCGATCACGACTGCCTCCAAGCGATCGTCGTCCAGGCCAAAGATCACGTCGTCGACGCGCTCGCGCACGCGCGCCTCCATCGCCGAGAGCATCGCCTCCGCTTCGGCGACGCTGTCCGCCTTGGCGGTGATCCGGATGTCGCTCTGCCCGGGATGGGCGGCGAGGCCGATCGTCGGATTGGGCGAGGTCTCCAGGTCGTCGATGCGCGCGTCGAGCGCGCTCTCGCCGATCCCGCACGTGCGCAGCGTGCGGGCGACGATCACCTGATGCAGGTCAAAGGCGCGGCGCAGGTAGGGGAGGACGGCGTGCGCCATCAGGTACTTCATCTCGCGCGGCACGCCCGGGAGGCTGATCACGACCCCGCGCGGATCCTCGACGACAAAGCAGGGCGCCGTGCCGACCGGATTCTCGATCGGGATCGCGCCCTGTGGGATCCGCGCCTGGCGGCGGTTGTTGGTCGACATAGGATAGCCGCGCTGGGCAAAGAACGCCTCGATCGAAACCAGCAGCGTCTCGTCGACGACCAAGGACCTCCCTGTGGCGCGCGCGACCGCCTCGCGGGTGACGTCGTCGACCGTGGGGCCCAGACCGCCGGTCGTGATCACCACGTCGGAGCGCTCGAGCGCGATCTCGATCGCGCGTGCGACGCGCGCCTCATTGTCCCCGGCGGACGTGATGTAGTACAGGTCAAGGCCGATGTCGCGCAGCTGCCGGGCGATGTAGGTCGAATTCGTGTCGGTGATCACGCCCAAGAGCAGTTCGGTGCCAGTCGTGACGATCTCGGCGTTCAAGGCATCCTCCGCATCACCTGCTGCCCGCCACGCGGCGGGCGCTTGTACTGCAGGCGCTGCCCGCAGTACAAGCGCTTATTCTAGCACAAGGGCGGGCGCCCGGCAACCCGCACTCACTTGACCGTGATCCAGTAGAGGCCGATCCGTCCCTCGCACGAGCCATCGGCCTTGCACTCGAGATCGAGGTCGAACACCTCGGGCGTGCTATACGACTCTTGGGTGCAGCTCTGCCCCGCACACGTGACCGTCAGCCCGCACGCCTCGGGGTAGAGCGTGTCGGTACTTGGGCGCTGGCACCAGCCATCGGTGACCTGGCACACGACGGTCGCGCACGTGTTCCAGTACGAGATCGATCCCTCGCGCGGACGGAAGCGCGCGTATCCCGAGGGCACGTTGCCCGGTCCCCAGGGGATCGTGATCGACACCTCGTTCGGGCTGCCGGGCGCCTTGACCACCTGCCCGGTGAGCGTGACCACGTCCGGTTGGGCGGCGGGCGAGGTCGCGATCGGGACCGATGGAGTGGTCGGCGTGGGCGCGGGGGGCAGCGTGCACCCAGCCTGCTCGTTCAGCCAGGCGCGCACGTCTTCGCTGCTCTCCCAGGGGGAGGTCTGGCGGGCGGGATCGACGCTCGGGTCCCGGGCGCGCATGGCGGCGTTGCTCAGGCCATAGAAGCGGTCATAGTGCTCTGCCTGCGTCCTCAAGTAGGCCGCATACCCATCGGGATCGTCGCGGCAAGAGACGCGCAAGCCCCGGATCGTCGCCGACAGGCGGGCGCGCAGCAGGGCATCGTGGTCCTGTCCCAGGATCTCGACGATCTGGGCGTCCAGGCGCGCCCACTCACGGTCCCAGTCGGGCACGCTCGCCCGCGAGACCGGCCCACCCTCTGCCGTGATCAGGGCATTCGCAAAGGTCGTGACCACGTCGTCCACCCACTCGGTCGCCGAGGCGGGCGCGCCGATCCAGCGTAGAAAGCGACCCCCGACCTGCGTCTTGGTCGCTCCCTCGACCACCTTGCCGCCGATCAGGCTGACCATCGACTGCGCCAGGGTGTCGATCCCGTGCCGGGCGACCACGTCCCAACCGGCGGCGTCCGCCTTGGCCCGCAGGAGCGCGGCGGCATCCTGGCACGCCGTCTCGAGCGCGGCGACGCGCTGCAGCTCGGCGGTGCGCTCGTAGCTGTTGATCACGCCGCGCTCCGCCATGTCTTCCACGTAGGCCCGGCGGCGCCCTGGCACGCCCGCCACAAACTCCGCCAGCGCAAGGCCCGGCGAGGCGCTGCTCTCCCATTTCTGCAGGGCCGAGTACTCGGAAGAGACCGCCAGGGTGCCGGAGAGCAAGAGCAGCACGGCGACCCACGGAAAGACGTACAACGACGGGCGAGCGGCGCGGCGCACCCGGGCCCAGAACAGCCATTCGCGCAGTCTACGCATCATTCCTCCCTCGGCAGCATGGCGATCGCTTCGACGAACGCGAGCTCTTCGCCCTGGAAACCGATCATCACGCCATCCTGGGCGTAAAACAGGGCCTCGGCGGGCAGCAGCGCGTTGAGCCCCTCGACCTCGCGCCAATCCAGCTCGGGAAGCAGGTCGCGCGTGTAGAACTGGTTGGGCCGGTACGAGGTTGCGGCGATCTGGTAGGCAGGGACGCTCCGCTCTGGCTCTTGGTGGTGGAACGCGCGGTCGCGAAAGACAAACACCACCCCGACGTCATAGTAATGCCACGTCTCGACCCAGTGCTCGTCGCCCACGTCGTCGGGCAGGCGGATCATGCTGAACGCGTGGGGCCAACCCAGGTCGTGCAGCACGCCTCGCTGGTCCTCCGAGAGGGCAGCCGCTTCCGCCTCGGTGTAGGCGTAGGGACGGGGGTAAACGCGCCCGGCAGCAGAGCCGGTCGCCGGCGTGGGGACGAGCGTCGGGATCGCCGTGGGCTGCGTTCCCAGCGTCACGGTCGGGTCGGGGGTCGCCGTCGAAAGCGAGACTTGGACGGGCAGCGAGCCGCACCAACAGCCCAGGATCATCCCCTGGATCAGGCAGGCGGCGATCAGCGCGGCAGCCAGCCTGGTGCGTTTCAACCTCATCGGTCCTTCCTTTCTATGCGATCGGTGCTCGGGCGTGCAGAGGGCAGTATCTTACCGTCACAGTCCGAAACTGTCAACTCGCGGGTGCGAAAGCTGTCTGTTTGCCGGGAAATGGTGTACAATGGAGGGCGCCGGACGAACAGGAGAAGGGACGGGCGCGCCATGACAAAGAGACGCCAGGCGCTCGGCAGGTGGGGCGAGGATCGGGCAGCGCGATACCTCGTCGCGGCGGGCTGCGACGTGATCGCCACGAACTGGCGCTGCCCGGCGGGCGAGGTCGACCTGATCGTGCGCGACGGGGAGACGTTGGCCTTTGTCGAGGTGCGCACCCGCCGAGGCACGGCGTACGGGACCCCCGAAGAGTCGGTAACAGCGCTCAAGCTCGCCCACATGATCGACGTCGCCCAGACCTACGTCCAGGAGCGGGACTGGGAGGGACCATGGCGGTTGGACGTCGTGGCGATCCAGGTGCGCAGCGACGGTCCCCCCTCGATCGAGTGGTACCGCAGCGTCACGGGCTAGGCGCACCCGGGCACAGCCCTATCCCGCTGCACGCGCGAGCGCGTTCGCCATGCGCGACAGCGCCTCTGCCAACACTCCACGCGTGCAGGCAAAGTTCAGGCGCACGAACCCCTCCCCACCTGCCCCAAACCACCCGCCCGCGCCGAGCGAGACGCGCGCCTCGCGCAAAAAGAAGGCGCTCGGTTCCTCGTCCAGCCCAAGCGACCGGCAGTCAAGCCAGGCGAGATAGGTGCCCTCGGGAACGACCATCTGTATGCCGGGCAGGTGCTCGGCGACGTACCGGACCAGGTAGTCACGGTTCGCCTCCAGGTAGACGAGCACCTGGTCGAGCCACTCCTGCCCCTCGCTGTACGCCGCCAGCGCCGCCGTATAGCCAAGCGCGTTGACGCTCGACACCAGCCCGGCGGTCGCGCCGCGGAACTGCTCGCGCAGCGCAGGATCCTGGATCACGGCAAAGGAGCAGTGCAGCCCGGCGATGTTGTACGTCTTGGAGGGCGCCATGAGCGTGATCGTCCGCCGCGCCACCTCGGGGGACAGGGATGCGATCGGCGTGTGGGGATGCCCGCGGAAGACCAGGTCACAGTGGATCTCGTCCGAGCAGATCACTAGGTCGTGCCGCAGGCAGATCTCGGCGAGCCGCTCCAGCTCGCGCCGCTCGTAGACGCGACCGATCGGGTTGTGGGGGTTGCAGAACAAAAAGGTGCGCGTCCGTGGCACGATCGCCGCCTGCAAGACATCATAGTCGATCTCGTACCGGTCGCCCGCGAGCGGGACCTCCGCCGCCTGCGTCGTGCGCCTCGCGTTGCCCGGCGCGCCGAGAAAGGGGCCATACACGGGCGGTTGGATCAGGACCCCGTCGCCTGGCGCCCCGACTGCGTGGCACGCCAGGTTAAAGCCGACCACGACCCCCGGCAGGAACAGGATCTCCTCCGCCGCGACCTCCCAGCCGTAGAGCGATTTGAGACGCGCCTGGACCACGTCGTACAGCGCCGGGGCGGGCAGGGTATAGCCAAACACGCCGTGATCGACGCGCTCGCGCAGGGCGCGCACGACAGGCTCGGGAGAGACATAGTCCATGTCGGCTACCGGGAGGGGCAGCACGTCCTCGTCGCAGCCGTCCCACTTGTAGCACTCGGTCCCGCGGCGGTCGACGAACTGGTCGAAATCGTATCGCATGCCTGCGCTCCTTGGGAAAAGGGTAGGTCCCCGGATCGCGTGTCACAGCGCGGGGGAACCGACTCACGCAACAGGCCCGCGCAGCGGTCCTGCGAGGGCCTGTGACATGGCGAGGGGGAGATTCGAACTCCCAACCAAGGGCTTATGAGTCCCCTGCTCTACCATTGAGCTACCTCGCCGACGAGA
>JAFGIE010000225.1 GCA_016929775.1 Anaerolineae bacterium | reverse complement strand
GGTGGGCGGGATCGAGATCCAGTTCGAGGGGGAGGAGGAGCAGACGATTTATCTGCCGGTGGTGTTGAGGGAGCAGTAGCGCTCTAGAAGGCAAAGATCAGGTGCCCGTCACGGCAACCGTTGGTTGCTTCGAAAGTGACGGGCACCTTTTGATCGGGATCCCGCTCGATGGTACAATGAATGCGTCGTTATAAGCAGAACGCACAGAGGGGAGACGGTGGATGCAGATCACGCACGTCGAGGTGGTGCCGGTCGAGCTGGACCTGCGCATACCGTACCGTATGGCGGATGGGACGGAGGTGACGCGCGTTGGGGCGGTGTTTGTCCGGATCGAGACGCAGCAGGGCGACACGGCGTGGGGGTGCACGGCGGTCGACCCGGCGTTTACGGGCGAGACGCTGGCGGAGGTGACGCGCGCATGCCGGGCGTGTGCGGCGCGGGCGCGCGACTTGAACCCACTCAACACCGAGTACGCGTTGGCCGAATTGGAGGGGGTCGCGGGCAATTCGCGCGCGGCGCTGTGTGCGTTTGACCTGGCGTTTTACGACCTGCTGGGGCTGGCAGCCAATCTCCCGCTCTACCGCCTGCTGGGCGGCTACCGGCAGCGGATCCAGACTTCGATCACAGTCGGCCGGGGGACGGTCCAGGAGACGGTCGAGCTGGCGCGCGGTTACGTGCGGCAGGGGTTCCGCATCCTAAAGATCAAGAGTAACGGTGCCCCCGACGAGGACGTGCACCGCATGAGCGCGGTGCACGATGCGCTGCCGGATGCAATCCTGCGGCTGGACGTGGAGGGCGGGTATACGATTCAGCAGACGCTGGACGTGGCGCGCATGTTGGAGGGCAAGCTGGAGATGATCGAGCAGCCCACGCCAGCGGATGACCTGGCGGCGCTGCGAGAGTTGACGCAGCGCAGCGCGGTGCCAATCCTGGCGGACGAGAGCGTAGTGGGGCCGTCTTCGGCGCTGGCGATCGCGAGCCAGCGCGCGGCACACGGGATCAATGTGAAGCTGGCGGCGTGCGGGGGGCTGCACTGTGCGCGGCAGATGGACGCGATCGCGCGGGCGGCGCACCTGGCGACGATGGTGGGGTGCGTGCACGAGCCGGCGCTGCTGGCGGCGGCGGGGCTGGGGTTTGCGCTCAGCAGCGGCAATGTGCGGTATGGGGACCTGGACGGGTATACGTACCTGGTGAACGATCCGACGCGCGCGGGGTTCTACCTGGAGGAGGGGTGGCTGTACGCACGCGAGGCGCCGGGGTTGGGGTGTAGGGTGGAGATGTAAGGACGGGCGTCGACGTGGGACAGGCTTTCTAGCCTGTCATGGGCGGGCACAGAGTCCCGCCCGTACGGACGGCTCATCACCCTGGAAGCGTCGTGTATCTGGGAGCGCCAGGCTCCAGCCTGGCATTTGGGTCTGTCGAGAACATGCCACGCTGGAGCGTGGCGTTCCGGTGGCATCTGGGAGCGCCGGGCACCTAGATCAGGTCGTCGCCGTCGTATTCGCGGGCGGCGCGGTGGCAAAAGGCGCGGTAGGCGGAGAGGCGCTTTTCCCCGGCGGCGCGGGCGGGGGCGGTGTGCAGGCTCTCTACAGTGCGGGGCTGCCAGTCTTCGCCGGGCAGGGCGTCGATCAGGGCCTTGGTCTGCCCCTGGCCCTCATCGGCAAAATCCGCGGTAAAGTGGAGTACGGCGGTGGCACCGAGCTTGGTGAGCTTGTCGGCATCCCAGAGTAAGGCGGCTTCGAGGGGCTCGACGGGCTGGTCGCGCCACAGGCCGACGTGTTGGGCGATGGCGTGGGCGACGGCAGGGACCTTGTGCGGGGGGAAATCGGTCGTGGCAAGGATGCGGCGTGCGGCGTCGGCGCCGGCCTGCCCGTGGTCGGTTGCCTCGCCCTTGGCGACGTCGTGCAGCCAGGCAGCGGCCTCGACGATCTCAGGATCGGCGCCGGTCAGCGTGGCGAGGCGGACCGCCAGGCGGACGACAGCCTGGACGTGCTCCCAGCGGTAGTTATAGTGGAATGCGCCGCCTTCGCGGCGGGCGCGCGTTTGTGAGACCGATGCCTCGTGGGCGGCGTTGCGGACGACCTCGCGCCAATCTTCCATGAATCCTCCGGTGGTGTCACTTTGGGTCACAAACCCGTCTTTGAGGAAAAAGACGGGTTTGTGGTTCTCCGTCTTTGCGTGCTCTGCGTCCTTTGCGGTGGGTGGTTCTTCCGTAGGCGGCATCTCACAGACCCGTTCTTGAAGAAAAGAACGGGTCTGAAGAGGTTAGGTTTCGCGGTACCGGTTGGTGATCGGCAGGCGGCGGTCGCGGCCAAAGGCGCGCGGGGTGATCTTGATCCCGGGCGGGGCCTGGCGGCGCTTGTATTCGGCGCGATCGACCATGCGGATCACCTCGGTCACGGTCTCCCGGTCGTAGCCGAGGGCGACGATCTGTTCCAGGCTGCGGTCCTCTTCGACGTAGGCGTGGAGGATGCCGTCGAGCACCGGGTAGGGCGGCAGGGTGTCCTGGTCGGTCTGGTTGGGGCGCAGCTCGGCGGTGGGGGCCTTGTCAAAGATGCGCTGCGGGATGACCTCGCGCCCCTCGCGCTCGTTGACGTAGCGCGACAGGGCATAGACCAGGTCCTTGGGCACGTCCTTGATCGCGGCAAAGCCGCCGGCCATATCGCCGTAGAGCGTGGCATAGCCGACGCTCATCTCGCTCTTGTTGCCGGTGGTGAGGACCATCCAGCCGAACTTGTTGGAGAGGGCCATGAGGATGTTGCCGCGGATGCGGGCCTGGACGTTCTCCTCGGCGACGCCGCGCTCGGTGCCGGCAAAGGGCCCCGCCAGCATGTCGAGGTAGGCCTGGAAGGTATCGTCGATGGGGATGATCCGGTAGTCGATGCCCAGCGCCTCGGCCAGCTGGCGCGCATCCTCCTCGCTCGCGGTCGAGGAGAAGCGGGAGGGCATAAAGACGGCGGTCACGTTAGCCACGCCCAATGCGTCGACGGCGATACAGGCCGTCAGGGCCGAATCGATGCCGCCCGAGAGGCCAAGCACGACGCGCCGGAAGCCGTTCTTGCGCACGTAATCGCCCACGCCAAGCACGATCGCCTGGTAGACCTCGGCGCGCCGGTCGGGATGGGGCTCGATGCGGGGCGAGAGCGGCGAGCGGGGCCTGAGCCGGGCGGGCGGCGGGCCGAGCTCGACGTGCTCCACTGCCCCTGCGCCAAGCAGGGCGCGTTCCTTGCGCAGGCGCGGGTCGTGCAGGCGCTGGCGAAAGACCGCGCCGAGGTCGAGATCGGTGACGAGCATGTCCTCCTCAAAGAGCGTCGCGCGGGCGACCACTGCGCCGCGCTCGTCGACGATGACGCTGCCGCCGTCAAAGACGAGCTCGTCCTGCCCGCCGACGAGGTTGCAGAAGGCCATATAGACGACATTGTCGGCGGCGCGGGTGGCGAGCATGCGCTCGCGCGAGAGACCCTTGCCGGCGTGGTAGGGGGAGGCCGAGATGTTAACCACCAGCTGTGCACCGGCGAGGGCCTGGGTCTTGGTCGGGCCGGCCGGGTACCAGATGTCCTCGCAGATGTTGACTCCGATCTTGGCCTCGCCCAGCTGGAAGAGGAGCGGGCGCTCACCGGCACGAAAGTAGCGCTCCTCGTCAAAGACGCCATAGTTGGGCAGGAAGGTCTTGTGGTAGACGGCGGCGACCTGTCCCCGATCGAGCACGGCGGCGGCGTTATAGATGTCGTCGTCGCGGTCGACGAAACCGGCGACCGCGGTCAGGCCGTCTGCCGCGCGGGCGATGCGCTCGAGGGCCTGCAGGTTGGCCTCGACAAAGCTGGGCTTGAGGAGGAGGTCCTCGGGCGGGTAGCCGGGCACGGCAAGCTCGGGGAAGGCGATCAGGTCGACGCCGAGCTCACGCGCGCGGTCGAGGTGAGACAAGATCTTGTCCGTGTTGCCGGTCAGGTCGCCGACGACGGTGTTGATTTGAGCCAGGGCAATGCGCAGCATGGTGCATTCTCCCGTGATGAGATGTTCGATGGGGATATTATACCACATGGAGCTGACCTTCCCGAAAGCTGAGCCGGAAGCGTCACGAGTTGGGGACATCCCGCCTGATAATGCCTTTCGGACGATAGGAGCCGTGACCACTATAGACAGTGTATT
>JAFGIE010000224.1 GCA_016929775.1 Anaerolineae bacterium | reverse complement strand
GGCGGGAAGGGCGCCGCCTCGCAGTGACAGTAGCACAGGGTGTCCTCGCTGAGAGCGTCCCGGCACAGCCGGGATGGGTTACTCGCAATGGCAAGCCGTAGGGTGGCTAGTTGGCGAAGCTTGGTCGTTTTGGCGCTTCGATGGTACAATTGCGCCGTGCCCATATGGGTGACCCACACCATGCTTGCAGGCCCACTTGTGAGGACGTCCCTTGCGTGTGCGCAGACGGATCGACATCCCACTGATCGCGATCCTGGCCCTGGCGGCCTTTCTCCGCCTCTGGAACCTGGACGCGGGCGAGTTCAAGTTCGACGAAGCCAGGGTCAGCAACCTTGCCGCCCACTGGATCGACGGCGGCGCTCTCCCGCTCACCGGCATGACGTCCTCGACCGGCATCGCTAACCCGCCGCTGACCGTCTATTTGATCGCACTGCCCGTGCTGCTCAGCCGCGATCCGCTCGCCGTGACCGCCTTTGTCGCACTGCTCAACGTCGCGGGCGTGTGGGCAACCTATGCCCTGGGCTGTCGCTTCTGGGATCGGACCACCGGGCGCGTCGCCGCCGCACTCCTGGCGGTCTCACCGTGGGCCGTGTTCTATGCGCGCAAGGTGTGGGCCCAGGACCTGCTGCTGCCCCTCGTGGTCCTCTCTGCCGCCCTCCTGCTCGCCTGGGCCGTCGAGGCCAGGCGCTGGGCGCTCGCCGGAGCGGTGGTCGCCGTGGCTGCTCTCGTCCAGATCCACTTTGCCGCCCTGGCTCTCGCGCCGGTGCTGCTTCTCGCCGTGCTCTTGACCGTGGCCCTCAGGCCAACCCACCGGCGCCTAGCGTGGTGGGGACCTCCTCTGCTCGCAGGACTGGCAGCCGGTGCGCTCCTCTATGCCCCCTACCTGGCCTTCGACGCGCGCCACGGTTGGGCCAACGTCCGCGGCATCCTGAGCGTCGCGCGCGGACCGTCGACCACGCAGTGGAACGCCCTGCGCTACGCCTTGCTCAACGTCGGCGGGCGCGAGATACACGCCCTCGCCGGGCCAGAGCGCTACGAGCAGTACCTGTCCAGCGTGCTCGACCTGCGCTACTGGCCTGCCCGGATCGAGGAAGGGCTGCTCGTGGCATCCGCCCTCTATCTCCTGTTGCGGCTGTGGCGCCTCAGGGCCCGCCGCCCATCCTTCCTACGGGACGGCGTGCTCCTGCTCTGGCTCTGCGTGCCGGTCCTCTTTTACCTGCGCTCGCGCTCTCCCGTCTACCCGCACTATCTCGTGCCGCTCTACCCGGCTCCGTACCTGGCGATTGGCGCCGCGGCGCACGACCTGCTCCGCCGGTCCACCTCGCGCCTCCAGGTCGGGAGGCTGGTGCGTGGGCTCGCAGCGCTACTCGGCGCGATCCTGGTAGCGTGGCAGGTCCACCTTTCCCTCTCAATCTATGCCTTTGTCGAGCGCTACGAGACGCCCGGCGGGGCTGGCACGCCGATCGCCATCCTGCGCCAAGTGTCCGCCACGCTCAGGAGCCACGCCCGCGAGTGGGGCGGCGGACGGGCGATCGTCTACTGCCCGGGCGACGACCCGGCGACCCAAGAGTGCCCTGCCTTCTTTGAGTTCGTCGCCGGACGCGCCGTCGAGGTTCGCTTTGTCGACCAAGAGGCGGGCCTGCTCTACCCCGCCGCGCGCACGGACACGCTCCTCGTGCTCTCGCCGGGCGCAGACCGCGTAGCCAATGCGATCGCGCCCTACGCTGCGGCTCTCCCCGGCGACACGGTCTGGCTTCGAGAGCGGAGCGGCGCTTACCGCTTCTACCGCCTGCCGGCGGGCCAAGCGCCCCGTCCGCCCGTCCGCCCCAGCACGGGTGCTCTGCCCCTCGACAACGGCGTGTCGCTGCTCGGCTATGGCCTCTCGGGAGAACCCGCCCCGGGCGAGGCCCTGCAGCTCAGCCTGTATTGGCAGGTCCGCGCCCTGCCGGACAGCCCGCCCGGGCAGGGTTACAGCTTTGCCAATCACCTGCTCACGCTCGAGGGCCTGCGCGTGGGACAGCGCGATGGAGAGGGGTACCCAGTTGCGTACTGGCGGGAGGGCGACACGGTCGTCAGCTGGTTCGAGATCGCCGTCGACGCGGACGCGCCCCCGGCGCCCTATGTGTTGCGCACCGGCATGTACATCTATACCCCACCGGATCACTTCCGGCCCGTCTATGTCCTCGACCCCACAGGCCACCCGGTCAGCGATGCAGCCGACTGGATCGTAAACTGATCGCCTGTCCAGCTTACTTGACCCCCCGGCGCGCCAGTGCTATAATCGACGTCAAACCATAACGAGGGTAAAAGAACCTGCTTTATGCAAGATCCAGCGCACATTCGCAACTTTTGCATCATCGCCCACATCGACCACGGCAAGTCCACGCTCGCCGATCGCCTGCTCGAGTTCACGGGCACCTTGACGGCGCGCGAGATGACCGAGCAAGTGCTCGACACCATGGACCTCGAGCGCGAAAAGGGCGTGACGATCAAGGCTTCTGCGGTGCGCATGTCGTATCACGCCGCAGACGGGCAGACCTACGAGCTGAACCTGATCGACACGCCGGGCCACGTGGACTTTAGCTATGAGGTCTCGCGCGCCCTGACTGCCTGCGAGGGAGCGCTGCTCGTCGTTGATGCCTCGCAGGGGATCGAGGCACAGACGCTCGCCAACCTCTACATGGCGCTCGATCACGGGCTGGTGATCATCCCCGTGGTCAACAAGATCGACCTCGCCACC
Source organism: Anaerolineae bacterium (assembly GCA_016929775.1). Next base: position 5,258 of record JAFGIE010000224.1, on the reverse strand, counting down.
GCGACGCCTGACCGGGTCGCACAGGAGCTGGAGGACCTGTTCGGGTTCTCACAGGACGAGGTGATCGGCGTGTCCGCCAAGGCAGGCACCCACGTCGACCAGGTGCTCGCAGCAGTCGTGCAGCGCATCCCGCCGCCACACAGCAGCCCCACCAACCCGCTGCGCGCGCTGGTCTTTGACTCCCACTATGACGCATACAAGGGCGTGATCGCCTATGTCCGCCTGATGGACGGCGTCATGGATGGCCCAAAGCCCCTGCAGGTCATGTCCAACGGCGTGCGCGTTGAACCGATCGAGGTCGGCATCTTTGACCCGCGCATGCGACCTGTGCGCAGCCTCTCGGCGGGCGAGGTCGGGTACGTCGCCACAGGGCTCAAGGTCGTTCGCGACTGCTCGGTGGGCGACACGCTGACCCTCGCCGAGCAGCCTGCCGCGGAGCCACTGCCCGGCTATCGGCCCGTCAAGCCCATGGTCTTTGCGGGCTTTTACCCCGCCGAGGGGGAGGACTATGGCCTGCTGCGCGACGCACTCGAAAAGCTGCGGCTGAACGACGCCGCGCTGTTCTACGAGCCCGAGACCTCGCAAGCCCTGGGGTTCGGCTTCCGCTGCGGCTTCCTGGGCCTGTTCCACATGGAGATCATCCAGGAGCGCCTGGAGCGGGAGTACGAGCTGGACGTCGTCGCCACAGCGCCCAGCGTCGAATACCAGATCGTCAAGACCAACGGGGACGAGATCACGATCGACAACCCCGCGGACCTGCCGCCCGAGAACGAGATCGCCGAGATCCTCGAGCCGTGGATGACGCTGACGGTCTTTAGCCCCGCCGAATACATCGGACAGATCATGGAGCTGTCGACGACACGCCGCGGGGTGTTCCAGAGCATGGAGTACCTCGACGCCACCCGCGTGCTGATCACGTTTCACATCCCCCTGATCGAGATCGTGATTGACTTTTTCGACAAGCTCAAGTCCCTCACGCGGGGCTACGCTTCCATGGACTATGCATTCCTGCACTACCAGGCAGCCGACATGGTGCGGCTCGACGTGCTCGTCAACGAGCAGCCCGTCGACGCCCTGTCGATCATCGTCCATCGCGACCAAGCCTACCGCAAGGGACAGCGCCTCGTCTCCAAGCTCAAGGAGGCCATACCCCGCCAGCAGTATCAGGTGCCGATCCAGGCAGCGGTGGGCAAAAAGGTCATCTCGCGCGCCAACGTCAAGGCCCTGCGCAAGGACGTCCTTGCCAAGTGCTACGGGGGAGACGTGACGCGCAAGCGCAAGCTGCTCGAGAAGCAAAAGGCGGGCAAGAAGCGCCTCAAGAGCATCGGTCAGATCTCGCTGCCGCAAGAGGCGTTCATGACCGTGTTGCGCCTGGAGGAGGACTAGCGCGGACTCCAGGTTCACATAAAAACTCGATCTTGCATAATCCGTGCGCTTGTGGTACAATGAAGACGGTAGTTTGCATAACATGTAGCTTGTCGGACAGCACATAGCCTTGGAGCAAGCGACAAAAAAAGAGGGGGCAAGATGAATCAGCAGAGCAGTTCGAGAAGACTTCTGGTAGGTCTGGCCTTTGGCGCGATAGTTGGCGGGGCGATTGGCCTGATCCTGGGCCTGCTCATTGCCTACCAGATCGCTCCGGTCCAGTGGACCAACGCCGGGCCCCAAGACCTGCGCGTCGACTATGCAGCCTACTACTGGGAACTGGTTGCCGAGTCGTACGCCGAGCACGGTGACCTCGAGAAGGCCCGCACACAGCTTGGCGAGTGGAGCGACGAAAAGGTCGAAGCCGCGCTGGAACGTGCAGCCATCGAGTCCAGCCCCGAGGTGCAGATGTACCTCGACTCGCTCAAGACCAAGGCTGGCTTTGCGGGCGCCGCGGCAGAGCCCGCCCTGCCCCAGGAGACGCCGGCGGCAGAGGAAGAGCCACTCGACGAGGCGGGATTGGGTTCGATGCTCGCCCGGATCGCCGTGTTCTTCCTCGTGATCCTCGTCCTCGTCGTGGCGGTCCTGCTGATTCTGCGGATGCGCAAGCGGAGCAGCGCCGCGGCGCCGGTCGAGCAGATCGCCGAAGAGCCGCCCGAGTGGCTGGCGACCCTCCACCCCGAGGAGAGCGAGCCCGCCCTGCCTGCGCTCGGTCACTTTGTGACCGGCTATGCCCTGGGCGACGACACCTATGACGAGTCGTTCAGCATCGAAACCAGCGCGGGCGAGTTCCTGGGCGAGTGTGGCGTCGGCATCTCTGAGACGATCGGCGAAGGCGAGCCGGACCGGGTCACGGCGTTCGAGGTCTGGTTGTTCGACAAGAACGACATCCGCACCGTCACCCAAGTGCTGATGAGCGAGCACGCCTACAACGACCCGGACATCCGTGCCAGCCTGGCGCCCAAGGGCGAGGCGGTACTGGCGCGGGTCAACGAGCCGCTCGTGCTCGAGACGGCAACGCTGCGCCTGGACGTCCTGGTCACAGAGATGGTCTATGGCAGCGGCGCCCTGCCCCCGAACAGCTTCTTCGACCGGCTGACCGTCGAACTGGTGGCGCGGGGCAAAGAGGGCGCCGAGGCTCAAGAGACCCAGGTGATCTAGCGCCCACGTTCGTCACGCGACGCGCTCCGAGGCAGCGGTCCTCGGAGCGCGCCTTGCGCTTCACGCGCTGCCCGCTGCCCCGCTCTGCCGCAGCATCCACCCGACGAACTTTTCGCGGGGCCATGGTGCGCGCTGCATCCACGAGGTATCGGGCAGAGGCAGGGCGTACGCCTGACGCACGGTGCACAGCGCGCCCTCGGCAAACGAGATCCGCCCACGCGCCGTCTGCCAGCGCAGGCGCCGCGCCCGCATCGCCTCCTCGTATACCGCCTGCAACGCGCGCACGTCCTGCTCCAGGTACGCCATCACCCTCTCGTACGCGCCTTCGGCCCACAGGCGCGGAGCGTCCGCGCCGCTCACCCCGGGCAGCTTGCCCGTTCCGACTGCACGCGCCGCGCGCTCGAGGCCCACGCTAAAGCCCTTCAGGCAGTGCAGCCAGAACATCATGTCGACGTGATCCCACGCCAGGGCAGCGCACGCCGCCTCCATACCAGAGGCGCGCGCGAGCACCGGAAAGTCAAACCCGGCGCCGTTCCAGGTGACGATCGCGTCGCCGCTGCGGGCGTGCTCTTGCAGCGTGCGCACCAACGCCTGGGCGCTCTCGCGCCCCAGCAGTGCACCGCTCGCTTGGCCCGCCGCATCCTGCTCGTAGCACAGGCGTAGGGCGCCCGTGCTGTGCAGCAGCGCCCCGATCGTGATCGCCGGCACGTAGCGGGACAGGTCCAGCGAACCCTGGATCAGCTCCGTCTCCAGATCGAACAGCACATAGCCCATGTGGCCCCCTCTCCGGATCACCAGTCCATGGCGCCGATTATAGACCGGCGCCCGCTCCTGTCAAGCGCTCGCTGTGCTCTACTCAGTTGCCGTACCGCCCAGGTCGTGGTACACTGGGCTTGACGCACATCTAGGGGCAGGAGGACAGGACATGGGTCCAGCGTACCAGATCTACTGGGGCGATACACACCACAACACATACCAGCAGTACGTCCAGGACCCGCCGCTGGACCGAGTCCTGCAGTGGGCGAGCACCTATTTGGACTTTTACACCGGCGCTTACTACACGCCCGCGTACGTCACCGCTCCCTACCACGGCGCGCCCGACGAGACCTCGGGCGTCCTCGAAGGCGGGCACCTCTCCGAGACGCTGCCCGCGCACGGCGCATGGTCCGGCGTCCGGCTCGAGGGCCTCAAGGAACGGGAAGCCCTGCTCCGCGAGTGGGACGAGTTCCAGCAGGTCACGGCGGCATGGGATCGCCCCGGCGCATTCGTCGCCTTCCCGGGCTACGAGTGGCAGGGCAACGCCCGGTGGGGGGATCACAATGTCATCTACCGACGGGAGGGACACCCGATCTACACCCCGGATACCCTTCCCGAGCTCTACGACCGGCTCCGTGCCATGCAGGCGATCGCCATCCCGCACCACACCGGCTACTATGTGGGCCAACGGGCGCCACGCTGGGAGGCGTGCGACGACACGCTCAGCCCCTTTGCCGAGCTCTACTCGATCCACGGCTGTTCGGAAACCGACGAAGAGTGGATCGGCTTGCGCCACAACTCGCACATGGGGCCCGGGACGGGCGGCGGGACCTACCAGGAGGCGCTCGACCGCGGCTTGCGTCTGGGCGCGATCTGCTCCACCGACAACTGGACCAACATGCCCGGGCACTGGGGGCAGGGCCTGATGGCGTGCCTCGCCGCCGAGCTGACCCGTGATGCGCTGTGGGACGCCTTCTTGGCGCGCCGCGTCTACGGGGTGACAGGGGACCGCATCCAGCTCGACTTTACCTGCAACAAAGCTCCCATGGGCAGCGTCCTGCCCCACGCCGCAACGCGCCGGCTGCGCGTCGCCGTGCGCGGATCGGACGCGATCGACCGGATCGAGCTCTTGCGCAACGGTCGCGTCATCTCCACGCACAACCACCAGGGAACGTGGGACGCGCCCTCCGGTGAGAACCGCTCCCGCTACAAGATCCGCATCGAGGCGGGCTGGGGACCGCGTCCTGGCGAGATCCCGCTGCCCGACCACCCGTGGGAGGGAACGCTCTCGGTCGCGAACGGGCGCATGGTCGGATGGGAGCCCTGCTGGGTCACCCGCGACCAGGGAGTGCCCCGCCTCGAGGGCGGGACGGCGCGCTTTCGGATGATCAGCCGCCAGTCCTACGTCACCCGTCCTTCCCAGGGCGCGACCCTGTTTGAGTTCGAGGCTGCGCCGGATGCCGAGATCGCGCTGCAGCTGAACGGTCTGCAGGCGCGCGGCAAGGTCCACGAGTTCGCGGCGCACAGCCGCCTGCTCTGGTACCGCGACGAGTGCGTCGATCGCGTCCGCGCAGCCACCGGCGTCGAGCCCGCCGACGCACGGCGAGGCGACGTCTACTACCAGCTGGCGTGCAAGGCCAAGGTACACCGGGCCATCCCAGAGGCAGGCTATACCGCTTCGCTCGCATGCGACGACGACGAGCCGCTCCCCGGCGGCGCGCACTACCGGGTGCGCGTCGAGCAGCGTAACGGGCAGCGCGCTTGGTCCAGCCCGATCTGGATCGACGCGCGTCCCTAGCACCTACCGCAGGAGCACCGATGTTGCGTTTGTAGTACCTAAGTTTCGCCCAAAATGACGGCGATTTGCTCTAGAGTAAGTAGGGAGGCAAGTCCGGCACTCAGTTCTTTGGCCAGCG
>JAFGIE010000223.1 GCA_016929775.1 Anaerolineae bacterium | reverse complement strand
CGCTGGCCAAAGAACTGAGTGCCGGACTTGCCTCCCTACTTACTCTAGAGCAAATCGCCGTCATTTTGGGCGAAACTTAGGTAGTAGTGGCTTCAGCCGCTGCGTGGGGACGTCCGTGGCGCACCACCGGGCGCGTCAAGCCGCGCCCCTACGGGTCGATCGCCGGGCATCCCCACCGGGCGCGTCAAGCCGCGCCCATGATGGACAGAAATCCGCACATGCCCTATAATGCGCGCACAGATTGGCACGCACCCTTGCCTGTGGAGAGGAGACCCTTGGCCCACACTCGCTGCGCGCGCGTACGCACGCCCCTGGTCCTGTGCGCCGTCCTGCTGCTCACGCTTGCCAGGCCCCAGCGGGCCTCGTCGGCGCAGCTTGAACCCCCTGCGGCGCAGCGGGACGCGTTCGCCGCACAGCAGGACCCGGTCGCCGCGCAGATGGCGCGCATGTCGACGCGCGAAAAGGTGGGGCAGCTCTTTGTCGTCGCCTTCTGGGGGCGCAACCCCTCCCCTCAGTCGCGCGCCGGCAAGCTGATCCAGGAGTCAAAGGTCGGGGGCGTCGTCCTGCTCGCCAGCAATCTCAACCTGGTCAACCAGGGCGAGGACACCGTGCGCGAGGTCGCGCGGTTGAGCAACGCCCTCCAGGCAATGGCCCTCTCGGACCCGGGACCCGGCATCCCGCTGCTGATCGCGATCGACCACGAGGGAGACGGCTATCCCTACAGCCGCATCACGAACGGGACGACGCCCCTCCCCGCGCCCATGGGGATCGGCGCGACCTGGGACACGACCTATGCCGAGCGCGTCGGCGAGGTCGTGGGACGCGAGCTGGCGGCGATGGGCATCAACCTCCTGCTTGGCCCCGTCGTCGACGTGCTCGACGAGCCACGCCCGGGCGGGCGCGGCGACATCGGGACCCGCGCCTTTGGCGGCGATCCCTACTGGGTCGGCGAGATGGGGCGCGCCTACATCCGCGGCGTCCACACCGGCAGCGCCGGACAGGTGCGGACTGTCGCCAAGCACTTTCCGGGACATGGAGGGAGCGACCGTCTGCCCGATGACGAAGTCGCCACCGTCGACAAGTCGCTCCAGGAACTGCGCCGCGTCGAGCTCGCCCCCTTCTTCGCCGTCGCCAATCCCCAGGACCCCGAGGCGCTCGACCGGACCGATGCCCTCATGTCCGCCCACATCCGCTACCGCGGCTTCTTTGGCGACATCCGCGAGTTCACGCGCCCGGTCAGCTTTGACCAGGAGACCCTCTCGGTCCTGCTCGGGCAAGCCGAGTTCCGCACCTGGCGTGAGGACGGGCTCCTGGTCAGCGACTCACTCGGCGTGCGCGCCGTGCGCCAGTACTATGACCCCCAGCTGCAGACCTTTCCGCACCGCCAGATCGCGCGCGAGGCCTTTCTCGCCGGCAACGACCTGCTCGTCCTGTCCGAGTTTGCCCTCGCCTTTGACTGGGCGCAGCAGTACGACAACATCGTCGACGCGATCGACTATTTCGCCGAGACCTACGACCGCGACCCGTCCTTCGCCGCGCAGGTCGACGACGCCGTGACCCGCATCCTGCGCCTCAAGCTGGCGATCTATCCCACCTGGACGCCCGACGACGTCCGCGCCCCTGCCGAAGACATGGACCAAGCCACGGCAGCGGTCACGATCGGCACAGACACTGCCCTGGTCAACGAGATCGCGCGCCGCGCCGCCACCATCCTGCAACCGACCGCCGATTCGATGCCGCGTCCGCCCCGGCGCGACGAGGACATCTTGATCTTTGCGGAGGAACGGCTGATCCGCGAGTGCTACGACGACCTGCCCGAGTGCGCGCCCCAGCCCCTGCTCCGCGTGCGGGCGATCGAGGAGACGATCCTGCGCCTGTACGGGCCCGCCGGCATGGGGCTGGTCGATCCTGCACGGGTCCAGACGCGCACCTACGGCGAGTTGGAGGCCTATCTGACTGCGCGCGAGGGAGATCTGGGCGCGCTGCTCGAAGCGGCGGAATGGATCGTGTTTGGCATGCTCGATCCCAACCCCAACTACCCCGACTCGGATGCCCTGCAGCTCTTTCTCGCCCAGAACGCACAGCAGATCTATGACGCCAACGTGATCGTCCTCGCCTACACTGCGCCGTACTATCTCGACGCCACCGAGATCAGCAAGCTTGCCGCCTACTATGTCTTCTATGGCAAGACAGCGCCCTGCATCGAGGCCTCTGTGCGCACGCTGTTTGGCGAGATTCGGCCCGAGGGACGGTCGCCGGTCGACATCGAGGGCACCAACTATGACCTCAGGACCCAACTCGCCCCCGACCCGGCGCAGCAGATCGGCCTGATCGCCGTCGACCCGCTGCCCCAGCCCGCATACGCCCCGCTGACCGTGCGCGTCCGCACCGCGCCGATCGTCGACCGCAACGGGCATCCCGTGCCCGACGGCACGCGGGTGGAGCTTGTGGCGCGCGACGCCACGACAGCCCAGATCCTGGACACCGCGCTCGGCCTGACTGCCGGTGGCGTAGCGGAGGCAGAGGTCACCATCGCGCAACCGGCGCAGGTGCGCGTCGCTGCCAGCAGCGGCGAGGCAGGAGAAGGGCCACCGCTCTCGTTCGCCGTGTTGGCCCTACCTACGCCCACCGTCGCTCCGACGATCGCCACGCCGACGCCGTCGCCCACGCCGAGCAGCACGCCGACGGCATCCCCCACGCCTACGCTCGCCCCATCGCCGGTCAGCACACCGTCGCCCGCACCCAGCCCCACGCCCCTCCCCCGCCCCCTGCCGCAGGCGCTCGATGCGTGGCAGGGACAGCCCGTCGAGCTGTGGATCGTCGTGGGGAGCGCGCTGGCAGCGGGCGCCGCGCGCATGGGCTGGACGCGATCGACCGCGGCACGACCTGCCCTGCGCGCGTTCCTTGCCGCCTGGGTCGGGGCGATGCTGGGGTACCTGGCTTACGGCTGGACCTGGGCCACCGTCGCGCGCTGGCTACCGGTCCCCCCGTCGGTTGGCTGTGCGGCGTTCACGCTCCTGCCCGCGCTGCTCGCCGCCGCCCTCGCCGGTCCGCGCCGCGCTGCCCCCCTTCCGCCCCAGGGGAACGGACCGGGAACAGGAGACCGGCAGGGGACCTAGAACCCGTCTTCCCCCACCGGGCAGGCGGCGACCGCCACCAGCCCCGGCCCGACGTGCGTGCCGATCACCGGGCCGATCTCTTGCATGTACAGCGCTACGCAGTCTATCTCTTCGCGCACGCGCGCCGCCACCATCTCTGCCGCCTCGGCTGCCTGGATATGTCCCACGCAGACCCGCGCGGGGCGCCCGCCGACGAACCGCACCGCTTCCTCGATCACGCGCAGGTACGCTCGGTTGCTGGTCCGCGTCTTGTCCAGCGCTTCGATCTTGCCCTCGTTCATGTACAGGATCGGCTTGATGCTCAGCAGCGTGCCCAAGAACCGCGACGCGGTGTTGATCCGCCCGCCCTTGTGCAGGTACGCCAGGTTCTCGACCATAAAGTACGCACAGCTCTCCGCCACCATCCGGTCGAGCATCGCCAGGATCTCGGGCACGCCCTTGCCTGCGGCGATCGCCTCGCCCGCGGCGATGACCATGATCACCAGCCCGATCGCCGCCGTGCGCGAGTCGACGACGTGGATCCGGTCGGGAGCCAGCTCTTGCGCCGCCGCGCGCGCGTTGGGCACCGTCCCGCTCAGCCCTTCCGAGATGTGGATCGAGATCACCTCGTCCTCGGGGTCCGCG
>JAFGIE010000024.1 GCA_016929775.1 Anaerolineae bacterium | reverse complement strand
GCGCCGCAGGTCGCCTACTGCGAGACGATCACGCGCCCGGTGACCAGCCATTACCGCCTCGTCAAGCAGACCGGCGGGCACGGGCAGTTCGCCGACGTCGTGTTCGAGATGATGCCGCTCGAGCCGGGCAGCGGCTTTGTCTTTGAGGACGCGTTGCGCGGCGCCGCCATCCCGCGCACCTACCTGCCCGCAATCCAGCACGGGATCGAGGATGCGCTGCAGGAAGGGGTCTTGGGGCAGTACCCGGTGGTCGACGTCAAAGTCACGCTTGTCGACGGCAAGTACCACGAGGTCGACTCGTCCGAGATGGCCTTCCGGACCGCCGCCGCGATCGCCTTCCGCGAGGGGATGCGCAAGGGCGCGCCCGTGATCCTCGAGCCGATCATGTCGGTCGAGGTCGTCGCGCCGGAGCCCTTTGTCGGCGACATCATCGCCGAGCTCAACATGCGCCGCGCCAAGATCGAGGGCCTCGAGCCCCGCGACAGCGTCGCGCACACCGTGCGCGCCTACGTGCCGTTGGCGACCATGTTCGGCTATGCGACCAGCCTGCGCTCCCGCACCCAGGGACGCGGCACCTTTGTCATGGAGTTCGACCACTATGCGGCGGTGAGCGAGAAGGAGATGCTCAACGTCCTGCGCGAGGTCGCCTAGCGACTCCAGATCGCAGCGGCGCCGTGCCCGATCGAGACCGGGCGCGGCGCCATTCGTGCTAGTCTAGACCGATCGTCTCTCGCACGACCCGCACCCACTCGGGGACGCGCCGCGGGTCGCCCTGCACCGTCTCGACGTCTTTCAGCGTGATGTCGATGTGACACCCGTTCGCGTCCGCTGCGGCAAGCGCATCCCGCGTCACGCGCCGCACGCGATCCGGGTCGAACCCCAACGACACCATCTCTGCGGGACTGGGCCTCCACGACATCACGTACGTCTCGCCGATCTGTTCGGCGCAGCGCTCGGCACTGGCAAAGGGCGAGACGGCGATCCGGCGCAGGTTCGGGATCTGGCGCAGGATGTCGATCTTGTGCGTCAGGTCCTCGCAGCACCCATAGGACGCCAGCCCAAAGTGCGACATGATCGGGAGCTGGTACTGCAGCATGAACTCGTCGTGCATCGCGGGCCCGACCTGTGCCATCTCTTGCGCAGCCACAAAGACCCACAGCGCGTCACGCGTCACCGGCTCGCTGTTCGCACGCGGGTCCTCCAGCTCCATGGCATACGCCATTGCCTGGTTGTAGTGGTCCGCCAGGCGCCAGTCGCCCGCGTCCTCCGCCTCCTGGTGCGTGCGCAGCACGCCGTCCCGCATAAAGGCCAACAGCTCGTGCAGCCACGCCGGGCGATCGACCATGTCCCACATGAGCTGCCCCAGCTCGCGCAGGTAGGCGAGGTCCGTCGAGATGTCGGCGTGCCAGATCGTGTACAGCGGCGCGCGGCTCACGTTCACCTCGAGGATGTCGCCGACAGCATCCTGCAACCGCGCCACGTTGCGCGCCGTCGCCGCTTCGTCGATCACGTGATGGGGCGGCACCAGGCGCGCGATGTCCTCCGGCTCCTTGAGCGGTGGATCATACTTCCACGCCCCGCGTGGGTCAGGGCTCGGGATGCGCGCCACTTTGACGCCCCACGGCCCTTCCGGCGGGATCACGTGCGTCGCGCGCTGTGTGATCCACGGCTCGATGATATAGTCGTCCCCGAACGTGGAGCGGTACAGCTCCTGCCGTAGGTAGTTCTCGTGCGCGCGGTAGAAGGGGTCCTCGCACTGCAACTCGGATGCCGCCATCTCGCGCCACGCAAAGGCCCGCACATAGATCAACGGGCGCGTGCGGATCAGGCTGTTGTGCTGCCGCCACAGATCGCGCCGTTCGTCCTGGATCGGCTGCGCGGCGACCTCGGCGTAGCGGCGCGCGAGGTCGCGCAGGATCTCGACGTCCCGCACCTGGCTTCTTTCCGTCACGTCACTCCCCTCTCCGATCGGCGCGCAAGCAGTTCCCCGGCACAGGGAGGATACAAACACAGGGCACGCCGACAACGTCGGCGCGCCCTGCTGCGCGCGATGATCGATCGCGTCCTAGAGCGTGTTGAGTGCGCGCCGGAACCGCCGCGCCACCTCTTGCAGGACCTCGATCGCCATATCCGGCTCCTCGCGCAGTGCCCCAAAGAACTCCCACTGCGAGATAACCAGGCACTCCGTCTCCTCCGTCGCCACCACAGAGGCGGTGCGCGGTTCATCGTCCAGCAGCGCGAGCTCCCCAAAGTAGTCGGTCGGCCCGAAGGTGTTGACCACAGCCTTGCTGCCATCGTTCCGCACGCGGATCGCTTCTGCGCCACCCGACAGGACGATGAACAGCCCCGCGCCTCCCTTGCCCTGGGTTACGATGTCCTGACCCGGACTGTAGGTGCGTGCGACAAAGCGCGAGTTCAGCATCCGGAGGTGTTTCTCCTTCAGACCCTGGAACAACGGCACGCGAGCCAAGAACTTGATCCGATCCGCTTGCTCTGGCATGATGTCCTCTCCTATCCTGTTGAAAACGGCTTTGGGAACGCACACACAGCAAGTGTAGGGCGACACGCAACGGATCCGAAGCAATCGCAAAGCAACCCGTCATCTGGCGTAGGACGACTGCATTGTAGCACGTTTGCGCGGCCGTGTCAACGGCGGCGATCGATGACAAGGTTGGCCTGGCTTGGGCAGTTCGCGCAGATCAGCTGTCAGAGAACGGGTGCGGATCAGCCAGGCCCGCACGCAGGTCCTGCCCCTGGATCAAGACCGTCAGCCCGGCGAGATCGCTCTGCAGGAGTGCCGCGCCCTGCTCGAGCATCGTCGGCAGGTCGGGCGCAGACAGCAACTGCTGCTTCGCGACAAGGGGCACCTGGAGCAGCGTGCCCACAAAGTAGGCTAGCGACGGGGGCGTCTCGGGTACACGCTGCACCTGGATCTGCAGCTCGCTCACCTGCGAGAGCAGCTCCAGGTAGGGCGACAACAGCGCCATCTGCGCGTTGACGAGCGCCCCGACCTCTGGGGCGTTGACCGCCGAGAGGGGATAGGGCTCGACCTCGCCCACGAGGTACGGCTTGCCGTCGACCAGGCGCCGGATCCGGAACCGCTCCTCTCCCACAGTCGTGATGAACAACAGATCGGCGGACTTGCGCTCGATCGCGATGATCCGGGCGGTCGTGCCGACGTCGTACGGTAGTGCTGGCCCTCCGGCTTCTGGCCCATGGCGAATGCCCACCACGCCAAACAGCGCGTCGCTCTCTACGCAGTCGTCGACCATCTGCAGGTAGCGCCGCTCAAAGATGCGCACAGGCAGCGTCATCTCGGGGAACAGCACTACGTTCAGCGGAAAGAGCGGCAGACGCCGGCGGTCCAAGGCCATCGCCCTATGCCATCCCTTCTCCAGCGGCGATCCGCGCCACCTGTTCGCCGTCGATCACTTCGTCCTCCTGCAGCACGCGCGCGATCTCGTGCAGCGCTCGCTCGTGCGTGCGCAGTAGGTCCAACGCCCGACCCTGTCCCTCCTCGATGATGCGGCGCGTCTCGCGGTCGATCAGCGCAGCCGTCTCCGGGCCCAAGTCCTGTCGCGTCCCCTGCCGCATCCCCAGGTAGCCGTACCCAGCCTCGCTGGCGTAGCGCACGGGCCCCAGCGCCTCCGTCATCCCAAACTCGGTCACCATGCGCCGGGCGAGGTCCGTAGCGCGCTCCAGGTCGTTCGCGGCGCCGGTCGAGCCCTCGCCAAAGACGTGCAGCTCTGCCGCGCGCCCGCCGAGCATGACCGTGATCCGGTCCTTCAGTTCCTGCTCGCCAGCCAGATACTGGTCCTCCTCCGGCATCTGCATGGTGTACCCCAGCGCTCCCTTTGCCGTCGGGATGATGCTCACCTTGTGCACCGGGTCTGTGTTCGGCAGCAGCTGCGCCACCAGGGCGTGCCCGCCCTCGTGGTAGGCTACCTTGCGCCGCACCTCGTCGCGAAGCGGCACCTTGCGCTGCAGGCCCGCGATCACCCGCTCGATCGCCAGGTCCAGGTCCGCCATCGACACGACGTCGCTGTCGCGGCGCACTGCGAGCAGCGCCGCCTCGTTGACAATGTTCGCCAGGTCGGCTCCGGAAAAGCCGGGCGTGACCTTGGCAATGCGCCCCAGGTCGACGTCGTCGCCCGTCTTGACGTCGCGGGCGTGAATCTTGAGGATCTCCCGCCGCCCTTCCTCCGTTGGCAGCGACACCTGTATCTGCCGGTCGAACCGTCCCGGGCGGAGCAGCGCCCGGTCAAGGATCTCTGGACGGTTGGTGGCTGCCATGATCACCACCCCTTGGTTGGCCTCAAAGCCGTCCATCTCTGCCAGCAGTTGGTTCAGCGTCTGTTCGCGCTCGTCGTTCGTGCCGATCGCCGCAACCGTGGCACGTGACTGCCCGATCGCGTCGATCTCGTCGATGAACACGATACAGGGCGCCTTGGCCTTGGCCTGGACAAAGAGATCGCGCACGCGGGCGGCGCCCACGCCGACGAACATCTCGACGAAATCGGAGCCGCTGATCGAGAAAAAGGGCACCCCAGCCTCGCCCGCCGTCGCGCGCGCGAGCAGCGTCTTCCCCGTCCCGGGCGGGCCCACCAAGAGCACCCCCTTGGGCAGCTTGGCGCCGAGGCGCGTGAACCGCGCCGGGTCCTTGAGGAACTCGATGATCTCTTTGACCTCGACCTCCACCTCGTCGATCCCGCCCACGTCTTTGAACTTGACGCCCGTAAGCTCGCCGGCGATCTCGCGCGCCCGGCTCTTGCCGATCGAGAGCACGCTCGACCCTGCCCCCTGCCCTCCCATACGCCGGAACATAAAGTACCAGATCAGCGCTAGCGGCAGGAGCGGGATGATCCACCCCAGCACAGTCGTCAACAGCCCGCCCGCCGGCGGCTCCGCCCGAAACGTGACCCCAGCCTCCAGGAGGCGCTCGATCAGGTCCTGGTCTTCCACCGGCACCACGTTGTACACCTGTCCTGGCTGGTCGCCCTCAGGGACCGTGCAGCACGTGTAAAAGATGCGGTCCCCGCCGAGCGTCACCTCCTCGATGTTGCCATCCGCCAGTTGCGCCAGGAACTCGCTGTACGGAACCTCGGTCCACCGGATCACGAGCGGCCGAAAGATGAGCTGCTGAAAGAGCCACACCCCAACCACTGCGATCAGCACATAGATCGCCGAGAACCGGATCTGCTTCCGTCGTCCTTCGTCCATGCATCCTCCTCCATCCGCGCACGAACGAACGCGCACGGCTGACTCTATTGTATCACAGATTCCCTTATGATCAAGGCACATTGGCCATGCCATGCATCGGACGCGCTCGGGGATCCGCCGCTTACCCTGCGTCTCCTGGCGACCGGCGCCCGCCGCGCCGCGCCTGGCATCTGGGCTGCCGATCGCATCCGCGCCCGCCGCCGCCGGTCGCCAGGGCATTTGTCGACGCTCCTCGTTTGCAGTATACTTGCCCGGAGAGGCTACCGTCAAGCAAGGAACGAGGAAGCAACAGGGCAACCATGCTCGCGTCGAGAACCGCAAGGAATACGCGCCTGTGGCGGACGCTGCTCATCGGAGCCGCGCTCCTGCTGCTCGGCACGGAGATCGCCCTTCTGCCCACGCGCTGGATGGCGCTGGGCCTAGCGGCGATCGCGTGGATCACCCTGAGCGTGGTCCAGCCCGATCTCCCCCTGTACGCGATCGCCTTTGCGATCCCGTTTGGCTCGCTGTTCGAGGTCTCGCTGGGCGGCATCACGGTGGGCGTGACCGAGGGATTGGTCGGGCTCCTGATCGTCGCCTGGGCAGCCCAGCGCGCAGCTCGGCTGCGCGGGCCTGTGCGCTGGCCCAAACTGGCGCTCCCCCTCGCAGCCTTTGTGCTGGTCGCGGGGTTTTCGCTCCTCAGCGCTCGCTCGCTCACGCTTGCGTTCAAAGAGCTGATCAAGTGGCTGGAGGTCCTGCTGGTCGTCGTGATCGTCTACAACGGCGCCACGCTAGCCCACGGCAGGGGCATCCTCGCCTGCCTGCTGCTTGCCGCCGCCGCCCAAGCGCTGCTGGGCGTCTACCAGTTCCTCACGGCGTCCGGTCCGGAGAGCTTTGCCCTGTTCGGGCGCTACGTGCGCGCCTACGGCACTTTCGAGCAGCCGAACCCCTTTGGCGGGTACCTGGGCCTGACGGCGCCGCTTGCCCTCTCCCTCGCGCTCGGCCTCCTTGCATCGCGGCGCACAACGCGCCGCGTGCCACACGCTCCGCCTGAGCGCTCGATCGCCTGGCTCGCGTTGGCTGTGCTCCCTCTCCTCGCGGCGGGCATCGGCATGAGCTGGTCGCGCGGCGCGTGGCTCGGCCTTGGCGCAGCGGCGCTCTCTGTCGCCGCCCTGCAGAGCCGCCGGTGGGCGATCATCTCGGTCTGCGCCGTCGTGCTCGTGGTGCTGGCGACGGTTGCCGGCGCGGTGCCGGACCTCGTCCTGGGGCGGCTGACCAGTTTTGTGCCCTTTGTCGGCGTGAGCGACATCTCGGCGATCGAGGTCACCGAGGCCAACTATGCCTCGCTCGAGCGGCTGGCGCACTGGCAGTCTGCGCTCGACATGTGGCGCGACCATCCGTGGGCTGGCATCGGGTTCGGCAACTATGATGCCGCCTATGCCCAATATGCCCTGCCCAAGTGGCCCTACGCCATGGGGCACGCGCACAACTACTACCTGAACATCGCAGCCGAGACCGGGCTGCCCGGGCTGGTTGCCTACCTCGCCCTGTGGGCGACGGCACTGCTGCAGACCTGGCGCGCCGCACGTCGCGCCCAGAGCGTGCACATCCGCGCGCTCGCCCTGGGCGCGCTCGGCATGGTCGTCCACCTCTCCGTGCACAACGTCGTGGACAACCTGTGGGTCCACAACATGTACCTTCACGTGGCTATCGTACTGGGGCTTGTGCAGGCCTCCGCGCCTGTGCGGGCCACTCGCTTCGCCCCGGCGGCGCCGTCAGCCCTGCCGCCGTCGTGAGCATATGCGGTTCGCACATCGCGCGAGCCGGTCACCGCAAAGGGAGTATACAGACCTTGATCGCCAGACTGCGCAAGCTGGCGCGCGAAAGACGCCAGGAACTCGTCCGCTTTCTCAAGTTCTGCGTCGTGGGCACGATCGGCACGGCGCTCGACTTCGGACTGCTCAACCTGCTCTACAACGTGCTCGGCCTGAACCAGGTTTTTTCCAACGTCGTATCAGTCAGCGCCGGAACGATCAACAACTACACCTGGAGCCGCTACTGGATATACCCCGAGACCAAGGACCGCGCTGGCGCACGCAAGTTCGTCCAGTTCGTGGTCGTCAGCGTGATCTCGTTGTGGCTCAACACCGCGATCCTGTGGGTCACGGACCACTGGTTCCTCGGCGAGCGCGGGCTCTTTGCCGGGCTGGTGGCCCCTCTCGCCGCTTGGGCCGACATGGAACACAGTGTGCTCTCTTCCAACGCGGGTAAGGTGATCGCCACCGGCATCGTGCTGTTCTGGAACTTTTTCGCGAACCGCATGTGGACCTTTCGCGATGTCGACCACGTGCAGCCTGCGCCGGCACAGCAGGGAGAGAACACGCCCGTGCAGCCTGCGCCGGCGCAGCAACGAGAGAACACACCCGCGCAGCCTGGCGAGCCAGCGTAGCGACAAGCGCATCTGGCGCGGCGACCTGCCCGGGGTCTTGCCCCAGCGGTCGCCACGCCGGGACAGGCGCTCCCATCGGGAGCAGCAGACGAGGCAAGGATAAGGTGAGGATCGGCATCGACTATACGTCCGCCGCACACCAGGGCGCCGGCATCGGGCGCCTGACGCGGAACATCGTCCGTGCGCTGTCCGAGATCGACGAGCAGAACGAGTACACACTACTCGTCCGTGGTCGTGACCTGCCCTATCCGCCGCCCGTCCCCCACCCCCGCAACGTCGCCTCTGGCATCCCAAACGACAACGTGCGCGAGGTGCGGACCTGGATCGACGAGCGCTGGTGGCACCGGGTCTGGCATCGTCTGCGCTTGCCCATCCCCGTTGAATGGCTGGTCGGCGCAGTCGACCTGTTCCACTCGCCCGACTTTACCCTCCCGCCGGTGCAGGGGCGCACCCGCACCCTCGTCACGGTGCACGACCTCTCGTTCCTGCATCTGCCCGACTGCTTCCAACCCTCTCTGCTCGAGTACTTGGTCGCCCACGTGCCGCGTGCGGTCGCGCGCGCCCACTGCGTGATCGCCGACTCGGAGAGCACCCGCCGTGACCTGGTAGACGCCTACGGCGTGCCGCCCGGGCGCGTTGTCGTCATCTATCCCGCCGTCGAGCCCCGCTTTCGCCCACTGGACGATCAGCCCGCGTTGGCGCGAGTCCGCGAGCGGTACCAGCTTCCGCAGCGCTTCATCCTCAGCCTGGGCACGATCCAACCGCGCAAGAACTACACCGGTCTGATCGAAGCGTTCGCCCGCCTCGGCGACCCAGAGCTCTCCCTGGTGATCGTCGGGGGCAGGGGCTGGCTCTACGACGACGTCTTTGCCGCTGTCCGCGAGCACCGGTTGGAGGAGCGCGTGTGCTTCCCCGGCTACGTCGCAGACGAGGACGTCCCCGCGCTCTACAACCTGGCGAGCGTGTTCGCACTCCCCTCCCTCTACGAGGGTTTCGGCATCCCGCCCCTCGAGGCGATGGCGTGTGGCACGCCGGTGGTCGTCGCGAACAACTCGTCTCTGCCAGAGGTGGTCGGCGACGCAGGTCTGCTGGTGGAGACGCGGGATACCGAGGCCCTGGCAGACGCGCTCGACCGGCTGCTCCGCGACGCGGCGCTCCGGCGGGCGCTCACCGCTGCGGGCCTGGTCCGTGCGCGCGCGTTCACGTGGCGTCGCTCTGCGGAACAGCTTCTCGCCACGTACGAACGCGTCCATGGCGAAGGAGGCGCCCGTGCCTGAATCGATGCTCCTCGAGATCCTGAGACGCAGCTCAGCCCAGCGCGCCCTCAAGCCCAGGTCCGGCTACGACCGGGGCGTGCTGATCGACCCGGTCAACTTTCCCTTCCTGGCGATCGTCGGGCAGCCACACGTCAAGTTAGCCCTCATTCTCGCCGTGATCAACCCACGTGTCGGGGGCGTGCTCCTGATCGGCCCGCGCGGCACCGGCAAGACGGTCGCCGTACGCGGGCTGGTCGACCTGCTGCCCCCCGTCGAGCGCAGCGCGTGTCCCTATGGGTGCGAGCCCGAGGCTACCTACGCGTACGGCATGGACGCCGTCTGCGAAGACTGCGCCGCCAAGCTCGCGCGGGGCGAGCCGATCATGCACCCCGACCGGATGAGCCTGGTCGAACTCCCACTGAACGCGCGCCTGGAGGACGTGATCGGCGGGATCAACGAGCGCGTCGCGCTCGAGCAGAATCGCGTGCGGCTCGAGCGCGGCATCTTGGCCCACGCGGACAAGAACATCCTCTACATCGACGAGATCAACCTGCTCGGCGACCAGATCATCAACGCCATCCTCGACGCTTCTGCGCAGGGGCGCTACACCGTCCGCCGCGGTCCCCTCTCCTCCACCTACCGGTCGCGCTTTGTGCTCATTGGGTCGATGAACCCCGAGGAAGGCAGCCTGCGCCCACAGATCATGGACCGGATCGGCCTGCACGTGATCGTGCAAGGACTCGAGGACAAGGAGGAGCGCCTGCAGGTCTACCACCGGGTCAGGCAGTACCAGGACAACCCCCACCAGATGGCAGAGGCCTATGCCGAAGCGACGCTCGCAGCCATGGACGAGATCGAGGAGGCGCGAGCGCTGCTCCCCCGGGTGAGGCTCACCCCTCCCGCACAGGAGCTGATCCTGGAGGCGATCGCGCGGCTCGAGATCGCGTCCAGTCGCGCCGAGATCTTTGCCCTCGAAGCCGCGCGCGCACACGCCGCGGCAGATGGGCGAACCGCCGCCACCGAGCAAGACGTCCGCGCAGTAGCGCTCTTGGCCCTCAGACAGCGGCGCAGCGCGTTCATGATCGAGTACTTTCAGCGCGCCAGCGAGCAGGATCGGGTCATCCAGCAGACCCTGGACGAGCTGTAGCGATGGCAGAGACCTCTTCGACCGGCAAGCCCGTCGCCTATGCCCTGCTCGGGGCGCTCCTCCTGGCAACCATCGCCTACTGGGCGCCGTGGGTCGACCACGACGCCGCCGCCCTCAAGCTGAGCGGGCAGGACCTGGGCGAGTTCGTCAAGTTCCTGCCCGAGATCCGGCGCGGGGCGCAGCATTTCCCACGGCAGGTCTTTTACCTGCCCGCCTTTACGGCGACCTGCGCTCTGGTCCTCCTGGCGACTGCTCGCAGCCTGCCCTACCCGCGTTGGCTCCGCGTCTTGCTCTTGGCATGGGCTGCGCTCCTCCTCCCGGGCCTACTCCCCCCGGCGTGGGGACGGGTCCGCGAGCTGTTCGCGCCAGAGTTCCGCTTGCAGGGCCTCGCACTCTTTGCCGGCGTGCTCCTGATCGCCGCACACGGGTTGCTGGCGCGCCTACCTCGTGCGGCGCTCGCTGCTGCCCTCTCCGGACTCGCACTGTGTGGCCTGCTCCCTGCCCAGATCGCGTTCTGGGCCATCCGCGCGCGCATCTGGGCTGCCTATGGCACGCCGTCACTGCGCCTGGGTTGGGGGCTCTTGCTGCATCTCGTGGCGTGGATCGCGCTACTGGTCCTCGCGTGGGCGACGTGGGCCCGTCCCCGTCGCACCGCTGGCACGCACTAGTCAGAGCCGCCGCACCAGTTCTATCGAAGGAGTATCCCATGTTTGCGAACAACCTTGTTACGACAGTCACTTCGGCGACACAAAGCGTCTCCATCACGCGCGATGGACCAGTTGTCGTGATCGGCGAACGCATCAACCCTACCGGGCGCAAAAAGCTGATGGCTGCCCTCCAGGAAGGGGACCTGGAGGTCGTGCGCGCCGACGCGCGCGCACAGGTCGAGGCGGGCGCCGGCATCCTCGACGTCAACGCTGGCGTGCCAGGCGCGGACGAGCCCGCCCTCATGCGGCAGCTGATCCGCGCCGTGCGCGACGTGACCGACGTTCCGCTCTGTATCGACAGCCCGAACCCGCTCGTCCTCGAAGCCGGGTTGAGCGCCTACGACGGCAAGGCCCTGGTCAACTCGGTCAACGGCGAAGAGCGATCCCTCCAGACCATCTTGCCGCTCGTGAGCAAGCACGGCGCTGCCGTGATCGGACTGGCGATGGACGACGCCGGCATCCCCCCAACTGCAGAAGCCCGTCTCGCCGTGGCGATCAAGATCGTCGCGCGCGCCGAAGCGCTCGGCATCCCGCGCGAGGACGTGATCATCGACCCGCTCGTCCTGACTGTCGGCGCGGATCAGCAGGCGGCGCTCGTCACCCTCCGCGCCACGCGCCTGATCGCCTCCGAGCTCGGCGTCAACATCGCCATGGGGGCAAGCAATGTCTCGCACGGTCTGCCCGACCGTCCTGCGATCAATGCAGCCTTTATGGCGATGGCGATCGCCTGCGGGCTGAGCTGCCCGATCACGAACCCGCTCTCCGCTCAAGTCCGCGAGGCGATCCTGGCTGCGAACCTGCTCCTGGGACACGACGAATGGGCCATGGCGTGGATGGCCTACTATCGGAGCAAACTGTAGCGCGTCGCGCGGTGCGACAAAAGTCGTAGCACGTAGGACAGGATTTGGCTATCATGTGAGCGTGCTGGGTAGATGGTAAGCCAGCGCGGAATACTGCCTCCTCCTCTGCAGTAGTTCCAATACCGAGCGGGCTCAAGGGAAACCTTGGCCCGCTCTGGTATTACTTGTGCCCGCCCGATCTCGCCGACCTAGGCGGGCATTGCCGCGATCTCTGGCACGCCGCCCTTCATCGTCCCGTACTCGTCTTCCAGCTCGTGCCGGAACTGCTGTGTGTACAGCGCATAGTAGTGACCCCGCGCGCGGATCAGCTCGCCGTGACTGCCCATCTCTGCGATCCGCCCGCCCTCGATCACCAGGATCCGGTCCGCATGCCGGATCGTCGACAGGCGATGCGCGATCACAAAGCTCGTGCGGTTGGTCATGAGCGCTTCCATGCCACGCTGGATCAGCGCCTCGGTCAAGGTGTCCACCGAGCTCGTCGCTTCGTCCATGATAAAGATGTCGGGGTCCGCCAGCACTGCGCGCGCCAGGCTGATCAACTGCTTCTGCCCGACCGAGAGCAGCGCCCCGCCCTCGCCCACCTCTTCCTCGTATCCCTTGGGCATCGCCGCCACAAAGTCGTGCGCGCGCGCGACCCGCGCCGCCGCCTCGACCTCCTCATCCGTGGCGTCGAGCCGCCCATAGCGAATGTTCTCGCGGATCGTGCCCGAGAACAGGTGCGGAGTCTGCAAGACCATGCCGACCCGCGACTGCAGCGCGTGCTGCGTCAGCTCACGATAGTCCCACCCGTTGATCCGGATCGTGCCCCGCTTCGGCTCGTAGAACCGGCACACCAGGTTCACGATCGTTGACTTGCCGCCTCCCGTCGGTCCGACCAGGGCGATCCGCTCGCCCTGCCGCACCCGCAGTGAGAAGTCGCTCAAGACGGGGCTGTCCTCCTCGTAGAAAAAGTCGACGTGCTCGAAAGCCAGCTCACCGCGTACCGTCCCCGGGTCGATCGCGTCCGCGCGATCGACGATCTCGGGCTCGGCGTCCATCAGCGAGAACACCCGCTCTGCCGACGCGACCGATCGCTGCATCTCGGCAAAGACGCGTGCCATGTCCTGGACCGGCCACAGCATGAACGTGATGTAGGACAGGAAAGCCTGTATGCCGCCGATCGTCATCCCGCCCAGGCGCACCTGCAGACCGCCGTACCAGACCACAGCGCCCAGCCCGAGCGCACCGATCAGCTGGATCGCCGGCAAAAAGAGCGCCGACAACCAAGCTGCCCGGTAGGATGCCTTGTAGAGCTCGGTGGACTGCGCGCTGAACTCTGCCAGGTTGCGCTCCTCGCGCACCAGCGACTTGACCACGCGCACGCCGGTGATGTTCTCGTTGAACGTCCCCGTCAGCTTGGAGTTCTGCTTGCGCACCTCGCGGAACTGCGCCAGGATGCGCGTGCGGAACCAGAACGCAGCTGCGATCATCGCCGGGACGATCACCGCGACCGCCAGCGTCAGCCGCCAGCTGATCAGCGACATGAACACCAGCGCCGTGCCGATGTTCAGCACTGCCCACGTCACGTCGACCAGGCCCCACGTGACGAGGTCTGCCATGCGCCCTGCGTCAGAGGTCACGCGCGACATGATCCAGCCGACGGGCGTCCGGTCAAAGTACGAGAACGACAACTCCTGCAGGTGACTGAACAGCTTGCGCCGGATGTCATAGTGTACCCGTTCGCCCAGCACCCCCGCCCAGTAGATGAAACCAAACACGGTCAGCGCCTGGACGGCCGCCAGCCCACCATACAGGCCGATCAGCCGCAACGCCTGCTGCCGGTCGCCTGCCAGGATGCCCTCGTCGATGATCCGCTTGCTCAGGTAGGTAAAGTATGCGTCAAAGACCGAGCAGAGGGCGATCATGACCATGAACCCGACCACCCACCTCCAGTAGGGCTTGGCCTGGCCAAAGATCCGCGCCACCACTCGCCCGTTGAACTTGGTCGTGAATTCCTCCTCCTCGAAGGCTTCGTACTCAGGCATAGGCCACCTCTCTCTCGACCTCTTGCTCGATCCGTGCCTGCAGATCATAGATCTGCCGGTACATGCCCGCCTGCCCGATCAGCTCGTCGTGCGTCCCGCGCTGCACGATCCGCCCCTTGTCCAGCACCAGGATCAGGTCCGCGTTCATCACGCTCTGGATCCGGTGTGCGATCACAAAGCTGGTCCGGTCGCGCATCAGCAGCTCCAGCGCCTTCCGGATCTGCGCCTCCGTCTCCGTGTCGACCGACGAGGTGGCGTCGTCCAGGATCAGGATCCGCGGGTTGCGCAGCAGCGTGCGCGCGATCGCCACGCGCTGCCGTTGGCCTCCGGACAGCGTCACGCCCTTTTCGCCCACCAGCGTGTCGTATCCCTTGGGGAAGCCGAGGATGATGTCGTGGATCGCCGCAGCGCGCGCCGCCGCCTCCACCTCCTCCTCGCTCACCTCGCGATCCACGCCGTACACGATGTTGTCGCGGATCGACCGCGAGAACAAGAACGGTTCCTGCTCGACGATCCCGATCTGCTGCCGTAGCTCTGCGATCGGATACTCTGTCAGCTCGACCCCGTCCAGCCGGATGCTGCCCGCCTGGTAATCGTAGAAGCGGAGCAGCAGGTTGATGATGCTCGTCTTGCCAGAGCCCGTCGAGCCCAGCAGCGCCACGACCTCTCCCGGCGCACACCGGAACGTGATGTCGTGCAGCACCGGAGCCGGTTCCACCTCTGCATCCGGTGCGGTCGACTCCTGCGCCGCGCTAGCCTCGTGCGCTGCAGCCGAGCGCCCGTTCGACCCGGGCTCAGGGGTTGACAGCTGCGGCGGCGCCTCGTACGCAAAGCCGACGCCCTCAAAGACGACCTCGCCCGCCACGGGCGCCGTGATCCGCACCTTGCCCGTCTGCACGTCCTCGCGTTCCTGCACGATGATGTCCGCGACGCGCTGGTAGGATACCAACCCCGTCGAGACCTGGACGATCAACCGGCCCAGGTTGCGCAGCGGCCAGATGATCCACACGACCATACCGTTCACGGCCATATACGTGCCCACCGAGATCGTGCCCTGAATCGTCATGATCGCGCCCACAGCCATCACCAGCAGCGTCTGGCCCGCGCAAAGCACGTCCGAGATCGGCCAGTACAGCGAGTGCATGATCAGCAGCCGCTTGCCGCGCTGGTACTTTTCCCAGTTCTCGCGCTCGAACTTTTCGATCTCGTGTGCCTGTCGAGCAAAGGCGCGCACCACGCGCACGCCGCTCAGGTTCTCCTGCAGGCGGGTCGACACCACCGCGTCCTGCTCCTGGTAGCGCTCGTACGCCTTGGACACGCGGCCAAAGAACACGTACGACATCACGATCACCACCGGCATGATCGTGAGCGACAGGAGGGCCAGCTGCCAGTTCATCTGGACCAGCATGACGATATTGACCCCAAACAGGACCGCGATCCGGCCGATCCCGATCGCCTGGTCGGCGTAGAACCGGCGCACCGCGTCGACGTCCGACGTCACCCGCTGGAGCGTCTCGCCTGTCTTGGCATGGTCGTGATACTTGAACGGCAGGCGCTGTAGGTGATCGAACAGGTAGTTCCGCAGCCGGAGGGTGACCCCCTCAGCCGTGCGTGCCGACCACGTCCCTTGCAGGTACGAGAACGCCCCTTGCAGCGCCGCCAGTCCCACAAACGCCAGACCGATCAGGTACAGGCGATCGATCAACACCCCGTTGGTCAGCGTCTCGTCGATCACAAAGCGCAGCAGCCAAAAGGTCGCGCTCCGTCCCCATGCCGAAACCGCCATGCTCGCCACCGCTCCGAGGTAGAAGCGGCGATACCCTTCCATCATGCGCCACAGCCCCAGAAGACGATTCTTGTGCACGGCACGCCGAAAGTCAAGTGGTCGCTTGAGCGTATTGGGACTTATGTCTGAACCCATCTCTCCTCCATACCGCGACGTTCTGGATCCGGACCCGCTCGTGTGCCGCCGTACCGCGTCACACCGTGTACGCCTTGCCCGTGTCCATCGTGACCTCCTTGAGACACAAAACCGGCCGTAGGTGTCTTTCACCCACGGCCGGGAACAGGGCAAACAAAAAGACCGTGGGCTCGAGGGCGCCCACGGTCTGCTGAGGCAGACTTATGTCAAGTCAGGGTGGACGCACACTCTGGCAGATCGCTGGCGCTAGCGGGCGGGTTGTTGCGTGACAGCCAGATTCTGTAGGCCATGTGCATCCACTCCTTTCTGATTGACAACATTGCCATTATACTCGATCAAGCCCTATCTGTCAAGTCGCGGTTTGCTGTTGCAGCAATTCTGAATATGGGTCAGGGGCAAGAGGACGGGTCAGTACCAAGTGCTGATCAGCGCGGCGAGAGGAGCGAAG
>JAFGIE010000023.1 GCA_016929775.1 Anaerolineae bacterium | reverse complement strand
CCGTCGATCATGCCGGGCGGCACGCCGGAGGCGTGGCCCCACGTCAAGCCGATCTTGCAGGCAGTGGCGGCAAAGGTGCCAGAGGGCGATCCGAACGGCGCGCCATGCTGTGACTGGGTCGGCGAGGGCGGCGCGGGTCACTATGTCAAGATGACGCACAACGGGATCGAGTACGGCGACATGCAGTTGATCTGCGAGGCCTATTACCTGATGAAGCACGCCCTCGGGATGAGCAACGAGGAGATGCACCAGGTCTTTGCCGAGTGGAACAAGGGCAAGCTGGACTCGTACCTGATCGAGATCACGACCAATATCCTGGGCTACCAGGACGAGGACGGCGAGTACGTGGTCGACCAGATCCTCGACACTGCCGGGCAGAAGGGCACCGGCAAGTGGACGGCGGTTTCGGCGCTCGAGATGGGCATCCCGTTGACGCTGATCAGCGAAGCCGTGATCGCACGCTTTCTGTCCGCGCTAAAGGACGAGCGCGTGGCGGCGTCGAAGGTGCTGACCGGGCCCGAGATCGCGTTTGAGGGCGACAAAGAGGCGTTCTTGCAGGACCTGCACGACGCACTCTATGCGTCCAAGATCATCTCGTACACGCAGGGCTACATGCTCATGCGCCAGGCAGCGATCGAGTACGGCTGGAACCTGAACTTTGGCGGGATCGCCATGATGTGGCGCGGCGGGTGCATCATCCGCTCGGCGTTCCTGGGCAAGATCAAGGAAGCGTTCGACAAGAACCCGGGGCTCACCAACCTGCTGCTGGACGACTATTTCAAGGAAGCCGTAGAGAGCGCGCAGCCAGCGTGGCGCCGCGTGATCGCCAAGGCGGTCGAGATGGGCCTGCCGGTCCCGGCGATGGCGAGCGCACTCGCTTTCTTTGACGGGTACCGCCGGGCACGGCTGCCGCAGAACCTGCTCCAGGCGCAGCGCGACTACTTTGGCGCGCACACCTACGAGCGCGTGGACCGGCCCCGCGGCGAGTTCTTCCACACCGACTGGATCGAGAGCGGCGGCGCGGCGACGGCTGGAACGTACAACGCCTAGCGCGCCCCGCAGGGGGAAGAGAGGACACGATGCCAAAACCGAGGAACGTCGTCGTAGCGCAGTCGGGCGGTCCGTCGCCCGTGATCAACAGCTCGCTGCGCGGCGTCGTCGAGACGTGTATGGCGATGCCCGACGTGTACGGGACGGTGTATGCCGGTTTCCACGGGATCGAAGGCGTGCTCAAAGAAGAGCTGATCGACATGTCGGCGCAGCCCGCCGAAGAGATCGCGCTGCTGGGCACCACGCCTGCCGCCGGGGCGATCGGCACATGCCGCTACAAGCTCAAGGACGACCAGGTCGAGGACTTTGCGCGCGTGATCGACGTGTTCAGAGCGCACGACATCGGCGCGTTCTTTTACAACGGCGGCAACGACTCGATGGACACGGCGCACAAGATCGCCCAACTCGCGCACGAACAGGGGCTGGACCTGATCGCGACGGGCGTGCCCAAGACGATCGACAACGACGTGGGCGACAGCGCGTTCGAGCTGATCGACCACACGCCGGGCTATGGCTCTGTGGCGCGGTACTGGGCGCTCATGGTACAGAATGCCAACGAGGAGAACGCCGGCTCCAGCCCTGCCGACCCGGTCCTGGTGATGCAGGCTATGGGGCGCAAGATCGGCTACATCCCGGCGGCGGCGCGCCTGGCGGACCCCGATCGCGAGATGCCGCTCTTGATCTACATGCGCGAGTCCAACCTCGGCATGGAGGCGCTGGCGGACGGGGTGAACGACATGCTGCGCCAGCGGGGGCGGGCGATCGTCGTGATCAGCGAGGGCTTTGACGTCGGCAGCATCGGCGAGCGCCGCGACTCCTTCGGCCACACCATGTTCAGCGCGAGCGAGACCACGGTCGAGCAGATCGTCGTCAACTACTTGAACGAGGTGGGCCTTGCCGCGCGCGGCTCGGCGCGCGGCAACGTGCCAGGCACCGATCAACGGCACAACATGATCTACGCCTCGACGGTCGACATCGAGGAGGCGTACAAGGTTGGCCAAAAGGCTGCCCTGGTTGCGGCAGAGGACGGGTCGGGCTACATGTCGACCCTGCTCCGCTCGCCAGGCGCGATCTACCACGTGCGTTACGACAAGGTGCCGCTCGAGCTGGTCGCAAACTCGGAGCGCGCTTTCCCTGCGGCGTGGATCGCAGAGGGCGGGACCGATGTGACCGATGCGTTCGTGGCTTACGCGCGCCCGCTGATCGGCGACGGATGGCCCAGCATCCCGCTGATCGACGGACGACAGCGCTTTGCCCGCATCGCGCCGATCATGGCGCCGCAAAAGCTGGCGCCCTATGTGCCACAGGCGTATCGCGGATAGACAACAGCGTGACCTACCACGGGCCTGGCTCGGGCGCCGCCGGCGTGACGAGCCAGGCTCGTGCGATGGGGGCATCCGTCCCTCGGAGAGAGAGTGATATGGCGTTCAGTGTGCCCTTGGCAGAGCTGGTCCAGAGGCGCTACTCGTGCCGCACCTTCAGCGGAAGCCCGCTCGGCGAGGACCTGACGCGGCGCCTCGTAGCGTTCCTGGGGGCGGCAGCGACCGGGCCCTTTGGCGCGCGCGCACGCTTCGAGCTGGTGGCGGCGACGCGCGAGGACCCGGCGATCCTGCGCGGTCTGGGCACCTATGGGTTCCTCAAGGGCGTGCCGGCGTACATCGCCGGCGCGGTCCAGGAGGGAGAACGCGACCTCGAGGACATCGGCTACCTGATGGAGCAAGCCGTTCTCTATGCGACCGACCTGGGCCTGGGCACCTGTTGGCTGGCGGGCACGTTCACGCGCAGTCGCTTCGCGGAGCGGATCGCGCTGCGCGAGGACGAAACCATGCCCGCCGTGATCGCCGTCGGCTATGCCGCCCAGAGACCGCGCGTGGTCGACGGGCTGATCCGCGTCGGCGTGCGCGCAGACCGGCGCATACCGTGGGGGCGGTTGTTCTATGACGGCGGGTTCCAGACGCCGCTCGCGCCACAGGAGGCGGGTCCCTATGCCGTACCGCTGGCGATGGTGCGCGCGGCGCCGTCGGCGTCGAACCGGCAGCCGTGGCGCGTGGTGCGCGCCGACGGTGCGTGGCACTTTTACCTGCGGGGCAGTCCGCACTACCAGGCTGCTGCCAGCGCCGTCAAGGGCGCCAGTGGCGTGCAGCGGGTGGACATCGGGATCGCGATGTGCCACTTTGCGCTGAGCGCCGCAGAGCAGCGGTTGGCGGGGAAGTGGGCGATCGCAGCGCCGCCGATCGAGACACCGGATGCCGCCACGACCTACGTGGCGAGCTGGGTGGAGGACAAGTAGATGGCACAACACGTCGATGCGGTCTTGGTGGGCTGCGGTGGCATCAGCCGCGCCTGGTTGGAGGCAAGCGCGCAGGTCCCCGGGCTGCGCATCGCCGGGTTGGTAGACATCGCCCGCGAGGCGGCGGAGGCGCGCGCGGCGCAGTTTGGGCTGGACGAGGCGCTGATCGACAGCGACTTGGGCGCCGTACTCGACCAGCTCGAACCGGACGTGGTCTTTAACTGCACGGTCCCTGAGGCACACCAAGCGGTGACGCTCGCAGCGCTCGCACGCGGCTGCCACGTGCTGAGCGAGAAACCACTGGCGGACTCGATGGACAGCGCGCGCGAGATCGTCGCCGCCGCGGCGGAGGCGGACCGGCTGTTCGCCGTGATCCAGAACCGCCGCTACCAGGCTGGGATCCGGCGCCTGAGCCGCACACTCCGCGCGGGCACGATCGGGCGGGTCACGACGGTGAACAGCGACTTTTACATCGGCGCGCACTTTGGCGGATTCCGCGACCGCATGGAGCACGTGCTGCTGCTCGACATGGCGATCCACACGTTCGACGCCGCACGTCTGATCGCCGACGCCGACCCGGTCGCCGTGTACTGCAAAGAGTGGAACCCGCCAGGCTCGTGGTACGATCACGACGCCTCGGCGGTCGCGGTATTCGAGATGAGTGGGGGCCTGGTCTACACCTACCGCGGCAGCTGGTGCGCCGAAGGGGTGAACACGAGCTGGGAGTGCGACTGGCGCGTGGTCGGCGAGCGCGGCACCGTGACCTGGGATGGCGGGGACGGGTTCGCGGCGCAGGTCGTCGCCAAGACGGGGGGCTTTCGCTCCGAGTGGCGCGACGTGGCGATCCCGCCGCTCGATGCGGGCGACCGGATCGGGGGCCACGGGGGACAGATCGCCGACTTTGTCGACTGCGTGCGCACGGGACGCGTGCCCGAGACGGTCGGCAGCGACAACATCCGGAGCCTGGCGATGGTGTTTGGGGCGATCGAGAGCGCAGGGCAGGGCTGCTCGGTGCCAGTGACCTGGTAGCGGGCAGGTATGAGTAGACTGTGAGCTTGTGCCATTCAGTTTCGCGGTTCTTTGCCTTGTCCGGTATTCGACACGCGAGGCACACAATAGCCGCGATGAGTTAAGCACTCTCGGCGTACGGCACAAGCTATCGAGTTCCTATGGGCCAAGGTATTCCCAAGTGCCGCAATCCTCAAACTGCACCTCGTAGTCTGTAGCGAGAATGGTCACAGTCCCTCCAGCGAGGCCAAAGTGGTTG
Organism: Anaerolineae bacterium; assembly: GCA_016929775.1. The sequence goes on along the minus strand of JAFGIE010000023.1, from coordinate 23,321 downwards.
TCAAGGATCTCCTGGTTCCCGTCAAGCCGTGCCCAATAGCAGCTATCGCCCGTGCCCATCGACTTCCATCTCCCCGGGACGATCTCCTCGCCAACTGTATAGAAGCCACTTTCTTTTGAAGACGCAGCATTGGGAAGGAGGGCCCGGGCTGACTCCTCGACCCATTCCCATGTTCCACAACCCTCAAACAACACCTCGTAGTCTGAGGAGCGGACATTGACGGTGCCACCGGCGAGGCCAAAGTGGTTGTCAAGTATGTTCTGCTTGGAGTCCAAGCGCGCCCAGTAGCAGTCTTCACCTGAGCCGCCGGAGCGCCACTTGCCGGGAGCGATGGCAATGCCGACCAAGTAGTATCCATCACCTCGGGGCCGTGTCAGGACCGTTCTGGCGTCTGCTGTCGCGGTAGCAGAGATATCAGGCGTGTAGGTGGGCGTAGGCGTCGGGCCAGGCGTACTTGTGGGTAGCGGCGTCTTCGTAGGCGTTGGCGTCCTTGACGGAGTCGGTGTCCGCGTTGGGCACGGCGTCGGTGGTAGATCCGACACGGCAACCGTGGGTACTTGGCGATCTGGCTCAAGAAGGTCAACGAAGTTCTTGGGGACCCACCCAGTCACCGTGGAATTGACCCTGACCAAGTAGTACTTGTCACTCGTCACGCCAAGGACCACCACCTCCGCCCCTTGCCCTAGGACCCCTAGCTGCTCGTACACGCCACCTGGACCTGCTCTCAACAGCGCAGGTGCACGAGCACGCCCACGTGGCAGAACGGGCGTCGGAGTGCTTGTCGGTTCCGGCACAGTCGTTGGTGTAGGTACCGTGGTCGGCGTTGCTGGTGGGTTCGGCGTATCCGTCGGAGGCAGCAATGTCCACGTCGGGAACGGCGTGTAGGTTGGGTAGGGTGTGTAGGTCGGTGCTGGGCTAGCACATGCCGCGAGCGTCAACACCACTAGAACCCCAAGTGTGCTCCGCATAGAGTAGCCCTCTCCTTCCCCCCTTCTGGCTGCACAAAATGTGCCAAGTCATGTCTAGAGCCGAACTCTATCGTCCGAACAATGCTCTCCCGCTCGACCTTCGCGCAGTTGCCACACAGTCATCTCATCGTCCGGCGTCTTACGCGTAGCGTTCGCCAACAGGTAGCGAGCTGCACTCGCCATACATTGTCCCGGTTCAGGCTCTGTACTCAGGTCCCACTACATCGATCATTATACCACGTTTTCCTGCTTTTCACGCGTCCGCCTACGGACCGGGATTCCAAGGCACAAGGCAGGGAAGTCTTTGCTACCCTCGGTGTCGCGGATGCACACTGGTTCGACCCCCGTGTTGCCCGCACGTGCAGTCTGAGCGCTCAGTGGGACGCCTCGCGCGCGATAGCGAGCACCGTATGGACTCCACTCGGTCTACTGCGAATGCCCTCAGCCTCAGACAAGAGTAGGCCGCAGATTGTCCGCACCCTATCGGCATCACCGTGGGCCGCTACTCTGGAGATCACAGCGACTTGACGCACAGGCTGCCCGTTGTATACTCATCCTGTGGCAGTGATCACCAGCTCAGATGAGATATCGGGTGCAACAACGACCGGATGACAATAGGAGACCACCAGCGGAGGGTACACTACGATGGCACTCATCGCTTGTCAACTGATCGTCTACGGGGCGCGTGCGCGCGCGGACCTGCCCGGCGTGCTGCGCGAGATCGCCGAGGCGGGCTATGCGGGATTCGAGGGCGGCGGACCTGGTACGATGCCCGCCTCCGAGATGAAGGCCTTGTTGGCGGACGTGGGGCTCAAGCTGGCAGGCGTGCATACCGGCTACGAGGGCCTGGACGCCCTGGACGCGATCCTGCCCTACATGCAGGCGCTGGACTGTTCCCTGTTGATGTGCTCGGGCGTGGGCGAGCGGGGGACGGGACTCGCGGCGTACGAGGCTGCCGCAGAGCGGTTCAATGCCGTGGGGCGCCGGTGCAGCGCAGAGGGCATCCGGTTCTGCTACCACAACCACAGCTGGGAGTTCGCGGTCTACGACGGCGTGGTGGCGCTCGACCGGCTATACGCGCTGACCGACCCGCAGCACGTGCACCTGTGTGTGGACGTCTACTGGGTGCAGCACGGCGGGCGCTCGCCCGCGGCGTTCCTGCGCCAGCACCTGGACCGGCTGGCGACCGTGCACCTGAAGGACATGGGCCCAGATGGCGCGTTCCTCGAAGTGGGACAGGGCGTGCTCGACTTTCCGGAGATCATGGACGCGCTGGCGGGCAAGCAGGACCTGGACTGGCTGATCGTCGAGCAGGACACGACGACGCGCACGCCCGCAGGGAGCATCGCGCTGAGCCGGACGTACATCCGGGAGACGCTCGGGCTATAGGCGGGAGGAAATCCACGTGCGGCGGGGACTCGATTACATTGGGGTGGGCGTGGGCGCCGTGATCGTCGATGCGGAGGGCAGGCTCTTCTACGCCCAACGTGGGCCCGACGCCAAGAACGAGCGCGGGCTGTGGGAGTTCCCGGGCGGCGCGGTCGAGTTCGGCGAGACGTTGGCGGCGGCGCTACAGCGCGAGATGGCGGAGGAGTACGGGATCGAGATCGCCGTGGGCGAGCTGCTCGACGTGGTCGATCACATCCTGCCCGACGAACGACAGCACTGGGTCTCGCCGACCTACATCTGCACGATCCGGGCAGGCGAGCCGCAGGTCCGCGAACCGGGCAAGTGCAGCGCGATCGGATGGTTCGACCCACAGAATGCCCCCGACGAGTTGACCCAGATCACGCGTCTCAACCTGGCGCACTATGTGGCGCGCCTCCACCCGGACGGTCGCGGGTGAGCACGGCGCCGGGCAGCACGACGGAAGGGGCAACGTGAACGCTCGTGAGCGCGTCAAGAGAATCATCTCGGGCCAACCAGCCGACCGGGTCGGTTTCTGGCTGGGTAACCCGCACCGCGATACGTGGCCGATCTATATCGACGCGTTCGGTGCACAATCGCCGGAAGAGGTCCGGCGCCTGCTAGGCGATGACTTTGCCTGGATACCGGCAGGCGTCTACGCGCACCCAGAGGGCCGGGGGCTGTTCGAGATCCCGGGCAAGGACACACACGGCTACGCCGGGCCGTTCGCGGAGGCATCGGGCGTCGGGGATCTGGATGCCTACGAGTGGCCCGACGTGAGACACCTCGACTTTACGATGGTGCTGGATCAACTGCGTCACGCGGGCGACGTGTACCGGGCAAGCGGGTTCTGGACACCCTTCTACCACCACGTGATGGACCTGTTCGGGATGGAGCAGTACCTGGTCAACATGTACGAGAATCCGGAGCTGGTACACGCAGTGACCGACCGGGTCTGCGCGTTCTACTATGAAGCGAACGAGCTGTTCTTTGCCGAGGCAGGAGACCTGGTAGACGGCTTCTTTTTCGGCAATGACTTTGGCACACAGCGCGACCTGATCTGCGGCCCCACGCAGTTCGATGCCTTTGTCATGCCCTGGTTTCGGCGCTTCACCGAGCAGGGGCACCGGCACGGGCTCCAGGTGATCCTGCACTCGTGCGGGTCGGTGTACCGGGTGATCGACCGCCTGATCGAGTCCGGCGTGGACTGCCTGCACCCCCTACAAGCGCTGGCAGCCCACATGGACGCCGAGACGCTGGCGCGCGAGTTCAAGGGCCGGATCGCGTTCCTGGGCGGGATCGACACGCAGCAGCTGCTCGTCCACGCCACTCCAGAGGAGGTCGCCGCCGAGGTGCGGCGCGTCAAGTCGCTTCTGGGTCCGTGCTTGATCGTGAGCCCCAGTCACGAGGCACTCCTGCCCAACGTGCCAGCAGAGAACGTGCGCGCGATGGCGCTTGCAGCCCGGGAGTGAGCGCGGCGTTCGCCAGCGCGTACCCGAGCTCGACCTCACAGCGGAGCGGCTGCGCTGGGGACGTGGGCGCCAGCGCGATCCAGGGCACAGGCTCGGGTGATCCCAACAGCACTTGCCCGATCAGCGGCGTGCAGCCCATCGCGGCATCGCGTCAGGGCGCGGCGTCCTCCTCCGGTTCGAAGACGATGCCCCAGTAGCCGAGCCCCTCGCCAGCGGGGTCCTGGTTCGTGCGGACCTTTGCCGCGTGCAGCGCGCGCACCTCGTCGCGCGTCGCCGCCCGAACAAAGTGAGCGCGCACCTCCGGGTCGACATAGACTAGGCGGTAGGAGGAATCCATGTCCCCTTCGAGCAGCGGCTTGACGAGCAGTCTCTCGGTGTGGAATGTGGGCAGGTGTGTCAGGGCGGCATCGGCCCGTCTGGAAGGCCCACAGTGCCCTCGACCTCACACGCCAGCTGGCACAGGAAGGCGCGCATGGTCGCGACCAGGGGGCGCGCCAGGCGGCGGGCGGTATCTGTGGTCAGGTTGTCGTAGAAGCTGAGCTGAAAGTTGACCTGATCGACGATGTGTGGGCCGATCCCGCGCCCCTCGGCGCAGCGCCGGTCATAGTCGCGCGCCGTCAGGTTCCACGTCTCGCCAAGGACACACCCCGAGTCGTACATGGGCAGCATGTAGCGGGAGGCAAAGGCCCGGGCGACGCCGACGGCGCCCAGCGCGTCCAGCATGTCGGCGTCGCGCACGATCGCGCCCAAGGCGCCGCCTCCGCCCAGTGCGTTGTGACAGCGGACAGCGTCGGCGATCGCGCCGGTCGCGCCGGAAAAGAGCGCCTCCTGTGCGAGGAAACGGCCGGCGACCTGCGCGCCCACGGCGCCGTGCTCGCGTCGGGGCATGCCTGGCTCGAGGTGCGCCAGGCCGATGTCGTGCAGAAGCGCCGCAGCCTCGACCAGGTCCGGGTCGGGATAGCCCTCTGCCGCGGCGATGCGCAGGGCCCAGCGGCGGACGCGGTCCACGTGGTCGTAGCCGTGCGCGATGCACAGATCGACGTCCGCCATCCGATCCATGGTCTCGCGGACGTACCGCTCGACGCGCGCCAGGCCCTCACTCATCGCTCGCATCGTTTCCCTCCGACGGCAGGTCGGGGCGCGCTGCCCACCTGCGCACCTACGCCCGCTCACGGCGCCGGATCGCACGCGCCGCCCAGCTCCGACGGCGCCTCGAGGGCCCGGAGCGCCTCCTCGAAGGCGGCGCGCAGGTCTGGGTCCTGCTCACGCGCCAGGGCGCGCCGCAGAGCGGGCCCCAGGTCGACGGCTCGCTCGGGATACCGTCCCAGGGCGCGCGCCACGACCTCGCGCACGCCCGGTTCGGCGTCCCCTAACCAGGGGACGAGATCGTCCACCGCTGCGCCGACTGCTAGACGCGTCTCCTCGGCGGCGCGGCGTCCCTGGGCCAACTCGGCCTCAAAGTCGCGCCCGTTTTCGGCGAGCCACGCCCTGAAGCGCCGGTCGAGTGGCCCATCCCCGGTGAATGGCTCCATGCTCGCGCCGCCATCGGCGAGAAGGGCGAGGAGCAGCACGGGGAGGCGCCGGTCGGGCGTCTCTGGGGCGCGCAGCATGCGCACCAGGAAAGGGACGACGTGCGGCGAGGCCGAGTAGACCGTCCCCTGGTGCCAGATCGCGTTGCTGAGCGCGTCGAGGGCACACTCGCGCCGGTCGGCGTCCGGATCGATCAGGTCGCGCAGCCAACCGGGCACCTCAACTGCGGGACCGAACGCGTGCGCCAGCGACGCCCAGTCGATCCGGTCCAGACCTGCCAGGAGCTCTTGATCCTCCATAGGCTAGCACCGTCCCCGGAATGGGGTCACCATCCCGCCCCGTCGCCGAGCCAGCGCATCGCCGCGTCGCGGACCTGCGCCGCGGTTGCGACGGGCAGCGGGCCTTAACGAAATGCGAACACAAAGCGCATCACGCCGTCCAGGGTCAGGACGCCGGCGCCCCTCTCAGCCTCGAACGCGTCGATCAGCGGTCAAGAGCGCCTCCAGCCGCAGCGCGCCATATCACGAGGGCAGGTCCAGGGGACCCAGGTCGCTCAACGATAGGTCGTACAAGGTCTGGTCGACGCCCGGATGCGATAAGGATAGTACAGAACGCGGGCAGTGTCAATAGGTGGGGCTGAGGCGCACCGTCCGATGGGTGGGGGTGTTACCAGATCGAGGCGAGCCACACAGCCCGGCGGGACCGGCACGCCGCGCCGACACCAAAAAGGAGACCAAGACGACATGGCATCCACTGCAGCGAGCCCAGACACAGAAAAGCTCAGCCCGCTCACCAAGCTGGCATTTGGCGCGGGGGATCTGGGACCGGCGATCGTCTCGGCGATCAATGGCTTTTACCTGAACGCGTTCCTGCTCGACGTGGCAGGGCTGCGCCCGGCGATGGCGGGGACCATCTTTTTGATCGTCAAGGTGTGGGACGCGATCAATGACCCGCTGTTGGGCACGTTGAGCGACCGGACCCAGTCACGCTGGGGGCGGCGGCGACCGTGGCTGCTGTACGGAGCCCTGCCCTTTGGGATCCTGTTCTTCCTGCAGTGGGTGGTGCCGCCGTTCGGGGATGTGGGCAAGTTCTGGTACTACCTGATCGTGGCGCTGCTGCTCGACGCGGCGTTCACCGCCGTGAACGTGCCGTACACGTCGCTCACGCCCGAGCTATCGCACGACTATGACGAGCGGACGAGCCTGTCCGCCTATCGCATGAGCTTCTCCGTCTTGGGAGGCGTCGCCGCAGCGTCGCTGCACCAGGTGATCGTCGGCGCCTTCCGCCAGCCCGGGAGCGCGGACAGCGTCTACCTGGGCCACCTGGTGAGCGGCGCGATCTGGGGGGTGACGGTCGCGCTGCCCAGCCTGATCACGTTCGCGTTCACGCGCGAGCGCCACGTGCAGCAGGCGCGCCCGGAGGAGGGTCCAGGCTTCCTGGAGGGGCTGCGGATCGCGTTCCGCAACCGGGCCTACGTGACCGTGATCGCGATCTATTTGCTGTCGTGGCTGTGCGTGCAGTTCGTGCAGAACAACCTGCTGCTCTATGTGCGGTACTGGGCCAATGCCGAGTCCTACTTTAGCTTGCTCGTGCTGGCAGTCCAGCTCTCGAGCTTTGTCTTCCTGCTGATCTGGACGCAGGTCAGCCGCCGGATCGGCAAGCAGCGGACGTACTATGCGGGGATGTGCGTTTGGATCGTGGTCGCCCTGGTCCTGTTCACCGTCCAGCCAGGCCAGATCGGCCTACTGTTCACGCTGGCGGCGCTTGCCGGCGCCGGCGTCAGCATCAGCTACCTGATCCCGTGGAGCATGCTGCCCGACGTGATCGAGCTCGACGAGCTGGAGACCGGGCAGCGACGCGAGGGTGTGTTCTATGGGTTCTTTGTGTTCCTGCAAAAGCTAGGCATGTCGCTGGGCATGGCGGCGTCGAACTATGCGCTCGACGCGGTGGGCTATGTCACGCCGCTCGCCGGGCAGGCGCCGCCGGATCAGCCGGCAGCGGTGCAGACCGTGCTGCGCCTCTTTGTCAGCGCGGTGCCGGCGGCGATCCTGCTGATCAGTTTCCTCGCCGTGCGCGCCTACCCGATCGACCGGGAACGACACGCCGCGGTGCGGGCAGCGCTACAGGAGCGACGGGCACGGCAAGGCTGAGCGCAAACCGCATCTTGACGTCCCTGTGAGCGCCGCGTATAATGCGCGGCATCATGACTGCAACACGTGGAGCTCACATGTCGAACCGCATCAGCCGACGTACCTTCCTGACACAGATCGCACGCCTCGCAGGGTCCGCTGCCCTGGCGGGGTGCGCCACACGCCTGCCTTCCAGCCCGCCGGGCGTCCATCAGCTCAACCTGCTCTACGTTGCCGACTATCACGGCGCACTGCTCCCGCGCGCGGAGGATGGGGGCGAGCGGGGCGGGGCGGCGAACCTGGTCGGTCTGGTCGAGCGCCAGCGTGCCCAGTCGGACGCGCCCACGATCCTGCTTGACGCCGGCGACGCGCTCCAGGGCACGTTCATCTCGAACAGCAACCGCGGCGAGGCCATGATCGAGATCATGAACCTGGCGGGCGTCGACGCCCTTGCCCTCGGGAACCACGAGTTCGACTGGGGCGTCGACGTGCTGCGCGCCCGGATCGCGCAGGCGCGCTTTCCCTGCCTGGCGGCGAACCTGGAGACCGAGGAGGGCACGCTACTCGAGGGCGTGCAGCCCTATGCGATCCTCGACCTAGGCGCGTTCAGGGTCGGGGTCCTGGGCCTGACCTACCACGACCTGTCGACGATCGTCAAAGCGTCGGCGATCGAGGGGCTGCGTTCGCTGCCGCCGGTCGAGAGCGTGCGCCGCTACCTGCCCGAGATAGAGGCACAGGCCGATCTGGCGATCGTGCTCAGCCACCTGGGCCACGGGGGCGATCGAGCGCTGGCGGAGGCGGTGCCCGAGATCCCGCTGATCGTGGGCGGGCACTCGCACGACGTCGTCCACGGCTTCGAGCGGGTGGGCGAAATGCTGATCACGTGCGCCGGCGCGTATGGGGCCTACCTGGGCGCAGCGCAACTGGCCTTTGAGCAGGGGCGCCTGGACCGGACGGCTTCGACGGCACGGCTGATCCCGGTCACGGATGCAGGGGAGCCGAGCGCAAAGGCGGAGGCAATCGTCGCGCGCTGGTACGCGGCGACGGAGCAAGCTGCATCACAGGTCATCGGCGAGGCGGCGCACGCGCTGCGCGCGGCACGCGGACAGGAGACAGCCCTGGGCAACCTGATCACCGACGCCATGCGCGCCGCCGACCTGGGGGATGGCGTGCGCGCGGACATTGCCGTGCACAACGACGGCGGGATCCGGGCCGATCTGGACGCGGGCCCGATCACGTACGCCGAGATGTACGCCATACTGCCCTTTGACAACGCACTGGTGGGGCTGGACATGAAGGGCGCGCAGGTGCGCGAGATGCTGGAGAATGGGATGGAGAGCAGCAGCTCGGGGATCCAGGTATCGGGCCTCTCCTTCAGCTACTCGCTGAACAAGGCGCGCGGGCGGCGGATCGTCGACGTGACGGTGGGCGGCGCCAGGCTGGACCCCGACCGGATCTACCGCGTGGTCACGATCGACTACCTGCAGACGCACCCCCAGTACCGCCTCTCGATGGGCATGGGCACGAACGTGATGATCGGGGGACTGTGCCTCGACGCAGTAGTGGACTATGTCCGCGCCCACTCGCCGGTCGCCCCCGAGGTGGAGGGACGGATCACGCGCCTGTGAGAACCGGCACAAGCTCCCCTGCCCTACGCTCCAGCGGACGCCGGACGGTAGGCAAGGACGAGCATGACCTCGCTATCCGCGTCGTAGGGGTCGAGGTCATAGCTGCCATACAGCCCGTCAAGGGCCAGACCGGCGCTCTCGAGCAGGAGCACCATCTCGTAGCGGTAGACGAAGCGCAGCTCGGTGTCGACCACCGTGCGGTGGAGCGTGCCGTCGGGGGCGCTCTCGTCGTAGAGCAGCGTCAAAAGCTGGCGCTGGGCGGCGAGGTCGGTCTGGGCGATCGTGTAGCACGCTGCTTCCAGACCGTCGCTGGTCCGGAAGCGGCGCCGGAGCAGGACCTGCCCGTCGACCTGCGGCGCGAGGACCACGTGCGGGTTGGGCAGCGCGAGCGCCAGGATGCCGCCCGGCAGCAGGGCACGCCGGATGTTGCATAGGGCAGCGCGCTGGTCCGTCGCGCTGAGCAGGTGCAGGAACCCGTTCAGGGGGTAGATGGCGAGCGCGAACTGAGCCTCGAAAGCGAGACGGCGCACGTCGAGGTGTTCCAGCCGCAGGCGCGCCGTGAGGTCGGCTTGCTGCGCCCGCGTGCGCGCCAAGTCGAGCATCGCCGCCGAGCTGTCAATGCCGGTGACGTGATAGCCCTGCTGCGCCAGCGCCAGGGAGACGCGCCCGCTGCCACAGCCGAGCTCGAGCACCGGACCATCGCAGCGCTCTGCCAGGTGCAGGTAGAAAGCAATGTCCTCGCGCAGATCGCGGTGCTCGAGGTGATAGAGGCGCGCAAACCGGTCGTACTCGTTCATTGTACCTCCACCAGGAGGAAGACCACGTGACCGCCGATCGACGAGCCCACGTGCAAGCGATCGTCGTCATGGTCGTGGCTACGCTCTGCTACTGCCTGTACGAGTATGTCACGCCCTTTCGCAGCCCTGCCTGGGAGCGTGCGCTGCTCGGGACCGGCGTCCCGCTGCGCTATCACAGTCTGCTGCGCAACCACACGTGGGACGGCGTGCTCTTTTACGTGCTGATCCCGCTGCTGACGATCGTCGCCCTACGGCAGAACCCCTTGCGATGGGGGCTGGGCCTGGGCGACTGGCGCTGGACGATCGGCCTGACGGTGGTTGCCGGCGCCGGAGCAGCGGTCATGCTCGCAATTGCCACGCGCCTGCCTGTGCTGCAGCGCTACTATGCCGAGCTCGGACCGCAGGGCGCGCTGTGGCCCTGGGTGGGGCTGTTCGCGATCGACATGCTGGCTTGGGAGTTCCTCTTTCGCGCCTTCATGCTCTTTGGCCTGGAACCCGCCCTGGGCGAGCTCGCGATCTATGTGCAGATGATCCCGTTTGCGATCGCGCACATAGGCAAGCCCCAGGTCGAGACCCTGAGCAGCATCGCCGGCGGGATCGTGGTCGGGTATGTCGTGCGCCGCTGCCGGTCGTTTTGGCCCGCATTCGTACTGCACCTAGCGGTCGGCTATGTGATGTACACCCTCTAGGGCCAGCGCAGCCCTGAACCAAAAACAGGGTGAAGGCGCACTGCCTTCACCCTGTAGATGGCGACCGCCGATCCTACTCGTCCTCGAGCTCTTCCTCATCCCGCTCGCGCCCGATCACTTCCACCTCGCCAGGCTCGACAGGCGCAAAGAGCTCCTCTTCGACCTCTTCCTCTTCCTCTTCCTCGATCGTATCGAGGCGCGCGACCATCTCGTCGCCCTGGGTGACCATGTCGATCCCGTCTGGCAGGACGATGTCGCGCACATAGACGGCATCCCCAAAGTCGACGAGCCCCGAGATCTGTACCTCGATCGACTGCATAATCTCGGTCGGCAGACACTCGATCTCGACCTCGTTCAGCACCTGGAGCAGCACCGCCTCGTTCGACTCGATCAGGGCTGGCTCTCCGACGAGGGCAAGCGACACCGTGACCTGGATGCGCTCCGTGATGTCCACCTCGTAGAGGTCGGCATGCAAAAGCCTGCCGGTCAAGACATCGCGCTGTAGCTCGCGGGCAAGCACCATGCGCGGCGTGCTCTCGCCCGCGACGGTCAGTGTGATCAACTGCCCGCCAGCCTGTGCGATCGCGCGTGCGACGTCCAGCTCGGGCGCCTGGGCGCTGACGGGTGCCGATCGTCCGTACACAACGAGCGGGACAATGCCCTCTCGGCGCAGTACTTTGACTCCCTTACCGATGACCGTGCGGGGCTGCACGGTGAGCTCGTTCTGATCCATCTGGCTATCTCCTCATATCAATCTTGGGCACAACCACTCTATTCTAGACCATTTCGGCGTTTTCGTCAAACCGCGGCAGGCTGATCTGTGTCCCGATCCTTGACAAATAGGGTGAGTTCAGGTATGCTTACGCCCATCACGCGAGGGGAGGTGGCGGCGTGGCATCGCGCAAGTACTGGGTTGGCTTTAACATCGTGCCGTCGATCGGTCCCGCCAAGGTGCGCGCCCTGCTCGATCGCTTTGGCGACCTAGAGACAGCTTGGCATGCCGATGCAGGCGCGCTGAGCGCGGCGGGGTTGGATCGCCGCGCCGTCGACAACCTGGTGCGCATGCGGCCCACGCTGGACCTCGACGCCAAGCTCGAGGAGATCGAGCGGCTGGGGCTGACCGCGCTGACGTGGGACGACCCAGCCTATCCCGCCCTGCTGCGCGAGATCTATGGCCCCCCACCCCTGATCTATGTCCGCGGCACGCTGCAGGCAGACGACGAGTGGGCGGTCGCCGTCGTCGGCACGCGGCGTGCGACGGCATACGGGCGGCAGATGGCGCACTCGTTGAGCGGCGACCTGGCGCGCAACGGCGTGACAGTGGTCAGCGGGTTGGCACGCGGGATCGACGGCGAGGCACACCGTGCGGCGCTCGACGCCGGGGGACGGACGATCGCCGTGCTCGCGTGCGGGCTGGATCGCGTCTACCCCCCTGAGCACCGGCGCCTGGCGCACGAGATCGTCGAGCACGGCGCTCTGATCAGCGACTACCCGATCGGGACGCAGCCCGAGGCGCGCAATTTCCCGCCGCGCAACCGGATCATCAGCGGGCTTTCCCTAGGAGTGGTCGTCATCGAAGCGGGCTCGCGGAGCGGCGCGTTGATCACGGTCGATTTCGCCCTGGACCAAGGACGCGAAGTCTTTGCCGTGCCCGGCAACGCCCTCAGCCGGTCGAGCGCGGGCTGCAACCGGTTGATCCAGAACGGCGCCAAGATGGTCCTCCGCCTGGAGGATATCCTGGAGGAACTCAACCTGACCATGATCGCCCAACACACGGAGGTCCGCGCCGCTGTCCCAGCCGACGAGACGGAGGCGCAGCTCTTGGCCTTGATCTCGGACCAGCCCGTACACGTAGACGAGATCTGCCAGGAGAGCGAGCTGCCGATCCAGCGCGTGACCAGCACGCTGGCGATGATGGAACTCAAGGGCATGGTGCGCCAGGTCGGCGGGATGCACTATGTCCTAGCTCGCGAGTCGGGCATCCCGTACCGCATCGACTAGGCGCCTTCCGAGACGCGCCGAACCGCATCGTGTCCTCGAGCAGGAGTGAGGATGGTCGAACGGACCACGCTGGACAATGGCCTAACGGTCCTGATCAAAGAGATGCACCACGCGCCGGTGGCGAGTTTCTGGGTCTGGTACCGCGTAGGCTCCGGCGACGAGCGCGCAGGCACGACCGGGATCTCGCACTGGGTAGAGCACATGCTGTTCAAGGGCACGCCGCGCTTTCCCAAAGGCGAGATCGACCGCCAGATCGCGCGACGGGGCGGCATGTCGAATGGCATAACGTGGCTGGATTTCACGACCTTTGTCGAGACACTGCCCTCGCACGAGACCGACCTCGCCTACCAGATCGAGGCGGACCGCATGGTCAACGCGCTCTTTGCGCCCGAAGAGGTGGAGGCAGAGCGGACGGTGATCATCAGCGAGCGGCAGGAGGGCGAGGACGACCCGCGGTTCACGCTCGACGAGGAGGTCAAGGCAGCCGCGTTCCGCATTCACCCCTACCGGCACGACACGATCGGCAACCTGTGCGACCTAGAGCGGATCACGCGGGACGACCTCGTGGCGCACTATCGGACCTACTATGCGCCCAACAACGCGATCGTGGTCCTGGTCGGCGACATAGACGCCAAGAGTGCGCTGCGCCAGATCGAGGCAACCTTTGGCGTCATACCGCCCGGCCCACCGGTCGTGGATGCGCGCCGTCCCGAGCCGACGCAGCGGGGCGAGCGCCGCATCGTGCGCGAGGGCGAAGGCACGGTCGCCTACCTGCAGGTGAGCCATCACGTGCCAGAGGCCGACGCCGACGACTATATGGCCCTCACGGTGATGGACGCTGCCCTGACTGGGCCGACGCAGATGTCGTTCTCGGGCAGCGGGGGCACCAACCGCAGCTCGCGCCTCTATCAGGCGCTGATCGAGACAGAGCTGGCGACGTCGGTGGGCGGTTCGCTCGTCGCCACGCGCGACCCGTACACGTACGACCTATCCGCGACAGTACACATGGGACGCTCGCTGCGCGCAGTCGAGGACGCGATCCTGGTCCAGTTGGAACAGATGGCGGATGGCTCGATCACCGAGCAAGAGCTGAGCAAGGCGATCAAGCAGTCCAAGGCCGAGTTTGCCTATGCCGCCGAGCACGTCACCAACCAGGCATACTGGCTGGGATGGACCGAGACGGTCGCAAGCTACAGGTGGTTCGAGGGCTACATCGAGCGGCTACTGGACGTGACGCTGGACGACGTACAGCGGGTGGCGCAGACCTACCTCAAGCCGGCGAACCGCACGGTGGGGTGGTACGTGCCGATGGACGGGGGAGCGCACACGTGAGCGCGCTGCAGCTCAACGTCGCGTCGCTTCCCGGCGCCGACAACATCGCGCGCCGAACGTTTGCCAACGGGGTGAGTGGCCTGGCATACGAGAATCACAGCAGCCCCTCGGTCGTGGTACACGGGTGGCTCTGGGCTGGAAGCATCGACGTGGCACGCGAGCAGGCTGGGCTGGCAAACCTAGTCGCAGGGCTGCTCATGCGGGGCACGGCAAAGCGCACCTTTGCCCAGATCAACGACGCGATCGAGTCGGTCGGGGCAGCGATGAGCGTGGGCAGCGGGGGCCACACGACCCGCTTCACAGTCAAGTGCCTGAGCGAGGACCTCGCGCTGCTGCTGGACATCCTGACCGACTGCCTGTACGCGCCCACGTTCCCCGACCTGTATGTGGCGCGCCGGCGCGGGCAGATACTGACGGCGCTGGAGGAGCGCGAGCAGGATACGGAGGCGATGGCGTCGCTCCGTTTCAGCGAGCTCCTGTACGAGGACCATCCTTACGCCGCGAGCCAGCTCGGGTACCGGGAGACCGTCGAGCGCCTGACGCGCGACGAGATCGAGGCCTTTTACCGCGCGCACTATGGCGCCCGCGGGATGACCGTGATCCTCGTCGGGGCAGTGCGCGCCGAGGAGGGGCTCGACGCGCTGGAAGGAGCGATGGGGACGTGGCGGGGCGCGGATTCGGCGCAGGCCCCGCTGCCGCCCGTCGACGGGCTGGAGGCGACGCGGCGGGTCTACACACCGATCCTGGGAAAGACCCAGAGCGCGATCGTCTTGGGTTGGCCCGGCGTGACCCGGTCGGATCCGGACTACCTCTCCGCCTACTTGGCGAACTGCGTGCTGGGCCAGTTCGGCATGATGGGCCGGATCGGGCAGGAGGTGCGCGACGCGCGCGGACTGGCTTACTGGGTGCATACCAGCCTCGAAGCGGGCCTCGGTCCAGGACCGTGGATTGCCGCCGCCGGGGTTGCCCCAGATGACGTCGACGTCGCGATCGAGGCGATCCTGGGCGAGATCCAGCGGCTGCGCGACGAGCCGGTCGGCGCAGAGGAACTGGCGGACAACAAGGCGTACATTGCCGACTCGCTGCCCCTGCGCCTGGAAGGGAATGGCGGGATCGCGTCACAGATCGCAGCCATGGAGCTGTTCGGCCTTGGGCTGGACTACCTGCAGCGTTTCCCGGCGCTGCTGCAGGCGGTGACCGCTGAGGACGTGCAGGCGGTGACGCGGCGGCTGATCGATCCAGAGCGGTACGTGCTATCGGTAGCAGGCCCCCCACTCAAAGAGGAGTTGTGAGATGCCTATGCAAGGACCGGTCTACGCGTTCATCATGGCGGGCGGGATCGGGAGCCGCCTGTGGCCGCGCAGTCGCACCGCCACCCCCAAGCAGTTCCTGGACCTGGTCGGCGAGCAGACGATGCTCCAGGAATCGTACTATCGGCTCACCCCGATCATCCCGGGGGACCAGATCCTGGTGGGCGTGGGCGCGCAGTACGTGCCTACGGTGCGCGCGCAGCTGCCTGAACTGCCGCCCGAGAACATCGTCGTCGAGCCCTCTGGACG
This sequence comes from Anaerolineae bacterium, assembly GCA_016929775.1. Next base: position 7,809 of record JAFGIE010000023.1, on the reverse strand, counting down.
GGGAACCGCACCGGCGATCGGCCTGGGCGCGCTGCACATTCACCGCCGCGACCCGGAGGCGGCGATGGTCGTGGTGACGGCAGACCATCACATCGGGGACGTGGCGCGCTTTCAGCGCGCGCTGATCGCGGCGGTCGAGATGGCACGCCGCGGGCACCTCGTCACGCTGGGCATCCAGCCCACCTTTGCCTCGTCTGGCTATGGGTACATCCGGCGCGCGGAGCGGCTGGACACGATCGACGGCTTTGACATCTATCGCGCGATCCGGTTCACGGAAAAGCCAAACGCGCAGATGGCGCAGGCTTTTGTGGACAGTGGCCTGTACAGCTGGAACAGCGGGATGTTTGTGTGGCGGACGGCGGCGATCCGCGACGAGTTCGCGAGGCAGATGCCGCGGCTTGCAAGCCAGCTCGCCGCGATCGAGCGCGCCATGGGCACGCGCGACGAGGAGCGCGTGCTGGCGAAAGCCTGGGCCACAGTCCGCAAGGAGACGATCGACTATGGGGTTATGGAGCACGCCGAAGACGTCGCCGTGATCCCCGTCCACATCGCCTGGAACGACATCGGAAGCTGGCAGACGTTGATGGAACTCCTCCCCCCCACAGATGGTCACGGCAACGTGCTGCTGGGCGACCACGTGACGTTGGACACGCACCGCACGCTGATCTACAGCCCCGCCAAGGTCGTCGCCACGGTCGGGATCGAAGACCTGATCGTGGTCGAAACGGAGGACGCGCTGCTGATCTGCCCGCGGCAGCGCTCGCAGCAGGTGCGCGACCTCGTGGAAGCGCTCCGCAGTGCGGGCAGGGTGGACCTGTTGTAGGACCTCGAAGGAACCGCGATGTACAAAAAGCTGTTCATCCCCGGGCCCACGCACGTCCGGCAGCCGATCCTGGAGGCCCAGGCAGCGCCCATGATCGGGCACCGTGCGCCCGAGTATGCGGCGCTGCAGCGCGAGGTGACCGCCAAGCTGCAGCAGGTGCTCTATACCGGGCAGCGGGTATTCCTGTTTGCCAGTTCCTCGACCGGCGTCATGGAGGGCGCGATCCGGCAGTGCAGCACCAAGAAGGTACTGAACACGGTCTGTGGCGCCTTCTCGGCGCGCTGGCACGAGATCACGGCGGTGAACGGGGTGCCTTGCGAGGCGATCAGCGTCGAGATGGGACAGGCGATCACGCCGGGGCTGGTGGACGCGGCGCTCGGCGCAGGCGACTATGATGCGGTGACCTTGGTCCTGAACGAGACCTCGACCGGCGTGATGAACCCGGTCCGCGAGACCGCTGCCCTGATCCGGCGCAAGTACCCGGACGTGCTGATCCTGGTGGACGCAGTCAGCGCGATGGGCGGGGTCAAGATCGAGTTCGACGCGTGGGAGATCGACGTCTGCCTGGCAGGCGTACAAAAGTGCTTCGCGCTGCCCCCTGGGTTGAGCGTGTGCGCAGTCAGCGAGCGCGCCATGGCGCGCTCGGCGCGCGTCCCCGCCAAGGGGTACTATATGGACTACTGGGTCAACGACAAGTACTACCAGCGCGACCAGACGCCCGCCACGCCGGCGATCAGCCTGATCCAGGCGCTTGACGTCCAGCTGGACGCGATCCTGGACGAGGGCCTCGAGGCGCGGTGGCGGCGGCACCTGGATATGGCCGAACAGGTCCGGGCGTGGGCGCGGCGGCACTTTGGCCTGTACGGCGACGAGCGCTATCTCTCGCCCACGGTGACCAACGTCGCGAACGTGCGCGGGATCGACGTCGGCGCGCTCAACGCAGAATTGGGGCGGCGCGGCGCCACGATCTCAGAGGGGTACGGCGCGCTCAGGTCCAAGTGCTTCCGCATCGCGCACATGGGCGATCTGTCTAGGGACGACATCGCGTGGCTCGTGCGCGAGATCGACGAGATCCTGGGGTTGAGATAGGGCGCGCGGGCGCAGGAAGAAGGTAGAATGGCGACGATCCGGCCTTTCCGCGGCGTGCGCTACAACACGGGGCTGGTCGACCCATCCGCCGTGATCAGCCAACCGTACGACCGGGTGCGCTACGGGCTGCAAGAGCGCTACTATGCGCGCAGCCCGTACAGCGTGGTACGCCTGATCAAGGGAGCCGAGCTGCCCGGCGACCGGGTCGAGGACCCCGCGGGCCCAAACGCGTACACGCGGGCGAGGGACACCTATGGGGCGTGGCGCGCGGAGAACGTGCTGGTACGCGAAGCCCAGGCGGCGATCTATGTCTACCACCAGTCGTTTCCACTGCATGGCAGAGAGACGACGCGGCGCGCCTTCATCGCCGCCTTTGCGCTGACGCGGTTCGACAAAGGGATCGTGCTCCCACACGAGCGCACGCACGCCGGGCCGATCGCCGACCGGCTCCGCCTCACGCGCACGACCGGGCTGAACATGGGACAGGTGTTCGTCCTCTACCCGGACGCAGCACAGCGCGTGCGGACGATCCTGGACGATGCGATCGCAGGACGGGCGCCAGACCTGGAGGCGAGGGAGCTGTACGAGAGCGACGTCCGGCAGCAGCTGTGGGTCGTGCACGAACCGGAGACGATCGACGCCGTCGCCGCCCTAATGGCGCCGATGCGCCACCTGATCATCGCCGACGGGCACCACCGCTACGAGACGGCGCTCGCCTATCGCGACGAGATGCGCGCCCGGCACCCAGCCGCGCCGCCCGAGGCGGCGTTCAACCACTGCATGGCGACGTTCGTGGGCATGGACGATCCGGGGCTGTCGATCTTGGCTACCCATCGCGAGGTGTTTGGCCTTCCGCACGTCTCACTGGACGAGATCCTGTCCCGCGCGCAGGCAGACTGGAGCATCGCCGCCAGCCCCGACCTGGAGGCGTGCCTCGCGGCGATGCGTGCACGAGAGCAGGCGCACGCCTTTGGCCTGTACGCCAGGGGGCAGTACCACGTCCTGACCCTGCGCAATGGCAAGGCGATCGAGCGCTGGATCACAGAGCCCCGTTCGGCGGCGTGGAAGTCGCTGGACGTGACGATCGCGCACCGCCTGCTGCTGGAGCACGTCGTGGGACTGCCGGCGGAGGCAGCAGAGCGCGCCGAGAACCTGCGTTACCATCGCGACGCGGCAGGGGCGGTCGCGAGCGTGGACGCCGGCAGAGGCGACCTGGTCGTCCTGCTCAACCCGACGCGCATCGAGCAGGTCAAGGCGTGCGCCGAGGCAGGCGACAAGATGCCGCAAAAGAGCACAGACTTTTACCCCAAGGTGGTCGCTGGGTTGACGATCCTGCCGGTGGACGCCGAGGAGCGATTGTAGACAGGGAAGACGTAAGGCCCGCGCACGCCCTATCGTCTAGGATGTTTGGGGCAGGCGGGCCTTTGTGGGACAGGACCAGCCCGAGGTTGCTGGGCGGCGAGCGGGAGCGCTGATGCTCACTGGGGAGTTGAGGCGACCAAGAAGCGGATGAATCCGCTACTACGAACAGGGGAGCGGTGCAACTACGAACGCAGGAGCGGTGTTCGAGCGACGCCGGGGAGGAGCTTGACTTTTGGGCCGGAAGACCTAGAATAGCGTACCGGGACTGTAGAGGACAGATCGTCACACAACATGCACGAGGAGGATGGCCATGCCGATGCTGCCGGATGACGTCAAGGGACAGGTGAAGGAAGCGTTCGCCGCGATCGTGACGCCGGTCAAGCTGATCAACTTTACGCAGACGTTCGAGTGCACCTACTGCCGCGAGACGCGCCAGCTCCTGGAAGAGATCGCCGAGATGTCGGACCTGATCTCGCTCGAGGTCTACAACTTTGTGACCGACCCGGAGCAGGTCAAGGCGTACGGGATCGACAAGATCCCGGCGACGGCGATCGTCGGGGAAGAGGACTATGGGATCCGGTTCTACGGGATCATGGCGGGCTATGAGTTCACGTCACTGGTGCACGCGATCCGGCTGGTGGGCGGCGCAGGCGCCCAGTTGAGCCCGGCGACGGTCGAGCAGCTCGGAGCGCTGGAAGAGCCGGTCCACCTGCAGGTGTTCGTCACGCCGACGTGCCCCTACTGCCCGCAGGCTGTGGCCCTGGGATACGAGATGGCTTACGCCAGCCCGCAGGTCCGGGCTGACGGCATCGAGTCGAGCGAGTTCCCGCACCTGGCGGTCAAGTACCAAATCGCGGGCGTGCCGCGCACGGTGATCAACGAGAACACCTACCTCGAGGGCGCCGCGCCGCCGGACATGCTCGTGGACAAGATCCAGGAAGCGCTGGGCAAGGAAGCAGCCGATGAAGTATGACCTGATCATCATTGGCGGAGGCCCCGCGGGGCTGACCGCGGCGATCTATGCAGGGCGCGCGGCGATCACGCCGCTCGTGCTCTCCGGTGGGATGCCGGGCGGGCAGATCTCGAGCACGGCGCTAGTCGAGAACTATCCCGGATTTCCCAAAGGCGCAAACGGGTTCGAACTGGCTGTTGGTTTCCAGGAACAGGCAGAGCACTTTGGCGCCGAGATCGTGATCGAACCGGCGACAGAAGTCGACTTGTCCGTGCGACCCTTTGTGGTCAAGACGCGCGGCGAAACCTACCAAGCCCGGTCGGTGATCATTGCCACCGGCGCGTTTCCGCGCCGGCTCGGGATCCCGGGTGAGCGCGAGTTTTTCGGGCGCGGGGTCTCGACCTGCGCCACGTGCGACGGGTTTCTCTACAAGGAGAAGCGCGTGGTAGTGGTCGGCGGCGGGGACAGCGCGATCGACGAGGGGCTCTTTTTGGCCAAGTTTGCGAGCGAGGTGATCGTCGTGCACCGGCGCGACGCGCTGCGCGCGCACAAGCAGCTCCAGGAGCGCGCATTCGCCAATCCCAAGATGCGCTTCGTATGGGACAGCGTCGCCGAAGAGGTCCTGGGCAACGGCAAGGTGACCGGTCTGCGCGTGCGCAACGTCAAGAGCGGGGAGACACAGGTCATCGAGACCAGCGGCGTCTTTGTGTACGTGGGACTGATCCCGGCGACCAAGATCTTTCAGGGGCAGATCGACCTGGACGATGCGGGGTACGTGATCACCGACGCGCACAAGCGGACCAACGTGCCGGGCGTCTTTGCCGCGGGCGACGTCGAGAACCCCGACTTCCGGCAGTGCGTGGTCGCCGCCGGGTCGGGCGCGACGGCGGCGATCCAAGCCGAGCGTTACCTCAGCGAACAGGAAAGCGCGTGATGGCGATCCAGGCACACCTCAAGTGGACCGACGGGCTGCAGTTCGTGGCGCGCGCGGACGGGGGCCCGGCGGTCGTGATCGACAGCCGGGAGGGCGCGAGCGGGGCGAGCCCGATGCAGCTGATGCTGATGGGCATCGCCGGGTGCACGGCGATCGACGTCGCGATGATCCTGCAAAAGCGACGCGCCCCGTTCAGCGGACTCGAGGTCAACATCCGCGGCGAACGCGCCGAGGAGTATCCCCAGCGCTTTACGGCGATCGAGATCGAGTACGTGGTGCACGGCAAGGACATCAAGCCCAAGGATGTCGAGCGGGCAATCCAGCTCTCCGAGTCCAAGTACTGCAGCGCGACGGCGTCGCTGAACGCCGAGGTCACACACAGCCACCGGATTGTAGAGGAATAGGCTCGGGCGCCCTGCGCCAGGCTGAGCCGGCGAGGGACTGAGAACCAGGGGCAGACTGCGGTCTGCCCCTTTGCGTTCCATGCGTGCGGTCAGCGATCGGGCGCGACCTCGAACCGATCAAAGCGCCAAGCGGCGATCGCGGCGAGGACGAGGCCAAGGCAGACCGAGACGACGCGTGGGCGGACGACGGTGACCCAGAACAGGCGCGCCGGGATCTGCGTGGTGCCGAACGTGTCGGCGACCTGGAGCACGAGGTCAAGCAGGCCCTGCAGGTACCAGACCCCGATCGTGTCGAGCGCAAGCTGTGTGGTGAGCCAGACCAGGAACTGCGGATGGCGCGGATGATCGAGGTAGGTCATCGACGCCAGGGCAAAGGGGCCGAGGTTAAAGACGAGCAAGACAACGACGTAGGCCATGCCGCGCGCGATGTGGTGCAAGCGCAGGACATCGAAGAGCAGGGGAAGCGCACCGATCAGGAACGCGCTGCCGAGAGGAAAGAGGACGCTGGGCCAAAAAAAGCCGACAGCAGAAAAGGGCGCCTCAAAGCGCAGCACGAAGGCCAACAGCGCGACCCCATAGGCAACGACGGTGCAGAGCAACAGGCTCGCCACGTTGCCGAGGTACTGGAGCGCGGCAAAGCGCCAGCCTGCGACGGGCATGGAGGCGATCAGTTCGTCGAGGTCGAGGGCGCGCTCGCGCTCAAAGGCGTCGATCAGGAGCCAGATGCCGATCAGGGTCATGAACCCACTCGCGACCTGGGCTGCACCCAGCCCGCTGAGCTGTGCGTCCGAGAGGGGCGGATAGCCGAGTTCTGAGGTGCGCGCCGCGAACTCAGCCCGGCTGACGCCGATGCTGGGGACAGCGAGCGCCCAGAGCACGAGCAGGCCCAGCGCCGCGTATCCGACGGGGCGCAGGAGATGCAGGCAGACGTTGACGCGAAGCGAATGCCACAACAAGCTCACGTGGGACCTCCCTCAGCTGCTCAGTGCACCCGGTCCGGCGTCTCGCGAAGCGGGCGCGTGGAGGTGGTAGGCGCAGGCATCCTCGAGCGTCGGCGGCACGCGCTCTGCGCCTTGGCCCGGTCGAGCGGCAGCGACGATGCGCAGCCCGATCTGCCCCCCCTCGCGCGCGACGTGGCTGAGCAGCGCCGTGCGCCTGATCTCGACGAACGCGTTCTGGTCCACAGTAATGGACCACACCATGTCTTGGACCGGGCCCATCAGCCTGTCGGGCGTCGCGTACGGCCTACCGTCCAACTCGAGCAGCCGTCCCGCGCGGAGCAGAGCGACGTGGGTGGCGAGCGGCGCGACATCTGCCGGGCTATCGGTGGCGACGATCGCCAACCGGCTCTCGACCAGGGCGCCGAGGTGGTCGTAGAAGGCGCGGCGTTCCTCCTGCCCCAGCTCGGCAGCGGGGTCGTCGAGGAGCAGCAGGGCAGGATCGCCGAGCAGCGCCTGCGCCAAGCCGACGCGCCAGCGTATGGCATGCGCATAGCCGCCCATGCGCTGCGCCGCGACCGGAGCCAAGCCAAGCCGCTCGACGAGCGCATCGACGCGCGCACGCCCCTCACGGGCGGGGAGGCCCTTGAGCGCGGCGACGTAGCGCAGGAAGGCGACCGCCGAAAGGTGAGGGTAGACGTCAAAGTGCTCGGGAAGGTAGCCCAGGACGCGGCGATAGGCCCACGGGCGGCGACCGACGGGGGCGCCCTGCCAGGCGAACGCGCCCTCGGTGGGGCGCATGACGGTCGCCAGCAGGCGCATGAGCGTGGTCTTGCCGGCGCCAGGAGGACCAACCACGGCGAGCACGCGCACCTCTGATCGGTCGAGGGAGAAGGAGCAAGAGCGGAGACCCCACGTTCCGTCGCGGTATCGTTTCCCCAGGCTATCCAGTGTCAAGGGCATGTCGCTCTCTTCTCCGTACTGCAGTGGAGGGAGACATCTGGAGACATCGGATGTCTTGGAGACATCCGATGTCTGGTCTGTCTGGTCGTCAGGACAAGGAGGGGCTGCGGACGGTGTCCGCAGCCCCATTGGTGCGTTGGTACTGCCGCTACAGGCAGACTACTCGATCGGCCCGATCGTGCCGTCGAGGATCCAGATTACGACGAACGAGTCGCTGTAGGGGCTGTTCTTGAACAGCGGGTCGTCGTCGGGGGGCCAGCCGGTGGTGTGCAGCCCATCCTGGATGGGGTTGTTGCCGTAGCGCTCCCACAGCGGGACCTTGGGCAGCTCGTCGTTAAAGATCT
>JAFGIE010000222.1 GCA_016929775.1 Anaerolineae bacterium | reverse complement strand
TCTGTCCCTGGGCGCTGGCGGCGACCTGCTCGGCGTGCAGCGCGGTTCCATCCCCCAGGACGGCGATCCCGTAGACTTGACTGCCGAGGCCACTGGCAGTGAAGGCCCCGCCGCGCAGGGCGACCTCGGCGCCGGCTAGGACGAGGAACCCGCGGTTGGTGCTCGCCGCACCCTCGGCGAAGGCGCTGACCCCGGAGGCAGAGAGCACCGAGCTGGCGTTGCAGACCGTGATGGCGTCGGCTTGATCGCCGCCGCGGGCGGTGAACGATCCCCCGCTCAGGGTCGCGGTCGTGCTCTGTAACGCGAGTGCCGCGTTCGTCGCGGTTGCGTCGGCGGCGATCGCCGTAATGCTGTGCGCCACGAGCGTGGCCTCGTAGCAATAGATACCTCGTGCGTTGCTCCCTCCGGAGCCGGCATAGGCGCCGCCCGACAGCTCGATAGACGCACCATCCGTGCTCGAGAGCCCGTGATTCATGCTCGCTGCGTCCTCGCCGTGCGCGCTGGCCCCGTCGGCGACCAGCACGCCGGCATAGTTCTCGATGCCGCGCGCGTTGTTGCCGCCGCTGCCGGTGACAGCGCATTCGTACAGCGCCATGGTCCCACGGTCGTTTTCGACGCCGGTGTTGTACGTGCTGGCGTTCCGGGAGAGCACGGTGACCCTCTCGGCAGTGAGAGAGGCGTTCGACCCGCTGTTCCGGATGCCAAACCCCTTGTTGCCGCCCTGCGCGGTATAGGATCCGCCGGCGAGCGTCGCCGTCGCATCCGTGTCATTGCGCAGCCCGGCGCTTTCCCTGCCATCGCTGCCCAGCGCGACGACGGCGCGCGCGTCGAGCGTGCTGCCGGCGCCGGTGTTGTGGATGCCGTTTGCATTGTCTCCGGTATTCGTGCCCGTGCTCATGCCGGTGTAGGATCCACCCGCGAGGAAGGCCCTCGCGCCGGCGTCGTTGCGGAGCGCGCTCGCCTGCGCGCTGCCCTGCGCGCTGACGACGAGCTCGTCGTGGGTATAGAGCCCGCCCGTGGAGATGTTGTGGATGCCATAGGCCGATCCGGTGGACGTAAAGGCGGCGATCTGTCCGCCGCGCAGCGTCACCGTGCTCCCGTCGTTGTGCAGCCCGCAGGTGCCGCCGGTGCCGCCATCGCGTGCCCGGACATAGGCGTCTGTGACCTCGATCACGGCGTCCTCGGTCTGGATGCCGCGCGCGCCGCTGCCGCCGGTGCCCCTGTAGGAGCCGCGCAAGAGGGTCGCATAGGCGGAGGTCTCGACGACGAGAGCATCGTTGTCGATCGTCCCATTGCGCGCGATCGCCTCGACGTCGCGCAGGGCGACGACGGTCCCCATGCCGCTGATGTGGGCAGCCAAGTTGTGCGCGCCCGGGCCCTCGGCGAGGGCGGCGACATGCGCCGCCTCGGCGGCGACGCCCGCCGGCGCGAGGAGGGCGATGTTGTAGGCGTCGTCCGCGATGTTGGACAGACTCAGATCCCGCGCGCTGCTGTGGTTCGCCAGGGTCAGCGTGGCTCTGGTATAGGGCGCGGCGGCGTTGCCCGTTCGCGACTCGATCTGGGTGAGGCCGATCCCGGCGCCCCGCAGGTGGACATAGGGGGCAAGGGTCACCTCTTCGACGTACGTGCCGGGCGCGACCCAGACGAGGAAAGGGGCGTCGGGCGTGGCGCGAGACGCTGCGATGTCGACCCCATCCTGGATGCTGTCCGTGTCGCCGCCGCTGACCGCGACGACGATCACGTGCGCGTACTCGACGCCGTCCTCTTCGCAGACGACGGTCCCGTTCTCGTTGATCAGGCGGATGGCGGAACCGGAGGGACAGGAGCCGGTGACGCGCGCCTGGACGGTAGCGGTGTCGACGTTGAGGGCATACAGGGCATAGGGGACGGCGGTCAGGAGGTGGCGTCCCTCGAGGGGCGTGTACGCTTTGCCCGCAGGCGCCACGGCGACCTCGAGGTAGCGCGCTTCGCCTTCAAAGGGTCTCTCGCCAAAGTCGAGGAGGACGGCAAAGTAGCCGTCGCGGACGTCGACGCCAAGGACCTCGACCTCGTCCAGCAGGTTGTCCTTGAGGGTCGGCCCATCCCAGAGGCCGAACCAGAAGTCGTACCCGCCGCTGGCGGACTCGCCGCCGGCGGTGAGATAGCCCTGGTAGGTGAACGCGCTGCCGAGGGCGGCTTGCGCGCCGACCGGCGGTTCTTGGGCGGGTCCCTGCGCGCGCGCGGAGATGATGGCGAGACAGAGGAGAGCAAGGATGGTCAAGGGGACGAGGCAGCGGTTGCGGACCATGGACGCGCTCCTTTCGGGCAGGAGGCTGGAAGGCGCAGGCGCCAGACGCTGCAGAGCGGGCGGAGCAGCGGGCAACCCGAATGGGCAGATTGTACCTTGCTCGGGCAAAGGTGTCAAGTTGCGTTTTGACAGGGACGCGATTCTGGGGCACAATCGCTGCACGGGCCGATGGAGGCCGAACCGGATCAGGTACGGACGAAAGGAGTTCCCATGACCAAGATCGCGTTGATCGGCGCAGG
>JAFGIE010000221.1 GCA_016929775.1 Anaerolineae bacterium | reverse complement strand
TGTCAGGGTCGTCTTGCCGTGGTCAATATGCCCAATCGTGCCCACGTTCACGTGGGGCTTGGTTCGTACGAACTTTTCCTTCGCCATTGTGTTCCTCCGTGTTTCGCAGATTGCGTCTTGCCAAGATCCCGACTACCGTCGTTGTTCCCCGCCCTACCGTAGATACCCGAGCGCAATGCGCTCCGACACCTCGGACGGCACAGGCTCGTAATGATCGAACTCCATCGTAAACGTTCCGCGCCCCTGTGTGAGCGAGCGCAGCGACGTCGCATAGCCGAACATCTCTGCCATCGGCACGATCGCGTCGATCGTCTGCCCCCCAATCGTCGAATCCATCCCCAGGATGTGCGCCGTGCGCACGTTCAGGTCCGCCAGCACCTCGCCCACGTTCGCCTCGGGCACGACGACCTCGACCTTCATCACCGGTTCGAGGATGATCGGTCCCGCGCGCGCCACTCCGTCCCGCAGGGCAAGCGCCCCGGCGATCTCGAAAGCCAGCGTCGACGAATCCACCTCGTGATACGAACCACCGACCAAGGTCGCCTTGACGTCCACCAACGGATAGCCAGCGACAGGCCCGCTCTCCATCGCCTCGCGCACACCGCGCTCGACCGCAGCGTGGTATTCCCTCGGCACGTCCGCGCCCGAGACCTGGGCTGCAAACACCAGGCCCTGTCCGCGCTCGGCAGGCGCCAGGTCCAGGACCACGTGCCCGTACTGGCCCCGTCCGCCCGACTGCCGGACAAACCGCCCCTCAGCCTGCGTGCGCGCCGTGATCGTCTCGCGGTACGCGACCCGCGGCTTGCCCACATTCGCACCGACCTGGAACTCGCGCAGCATCCGGTCGACCAATACCTCCAGGTGAAGCTCGCCCATGCCCGAGATCAGCGTCTGCCCCGTGTTCTCGTCCATCTTGATCTGGAAGGTGGGGTCCTCTTCCGCCAAGCGCTGCAGTGCGGTGCTCATCTTGTCCTGGTCTGCGTCAGTGCGCGGCTCGATCGCGACCGAGATCACCGGATCCGGGAACGAGATCGCTTCCAAGAGCACCGGGTTCCCTTCCGTACACAGCGTGTCGCCGGTGAACGTGAACTTGAGCCCGAGCACAGCGCCGATGTCCCCCGCCTCGATTGCGTCCACGTCGTCGCGGTGATGCGCATACATACGGACCAGCGGCCCAATGCGCTCCTTCTTGGACTTGTTCGCATTGTGTACACGCGTGCCCGTGCGGACGGTCCCCGAGTAGACGCGGAGATAAGCCAACCGGCCCATGTAGGGATCGGTCTGCACCTTGAACACCAGCGCTGCCAGCGGAGCGTCGGCGTCTGGTGGACAGTCTCGCTCCTCACCGGTCGTGGGATGCACGCCGACCATCGGCGGCACGTCCTGCGGAGAGGGCAAATAGTCGACGATCGCGTCCAAGAGCGGCTGCACCCCCTTGTTGTGCAGCGCAGAGCCGCACAACACGGGCACCAGCGCGTTCTCGATCGTCCCTCGTCGCAGGACGGCGGTCAGTTCCTCCGGCGCGATCGGCTGATCCTCGAGGTACTTTTCGGCGATCTCGTCGTCCAACTCGGCAAGCGCCTCGAGCAGCGCATCGCGGGCGGCTTCGGCCTCGAACTGCTGTGCCTCGGGAATGGGGCCTCGGACCACCTGCGCCCCCTCGTCATCCCCGTACGTCACGCTCTCCATGCGCAGCAGGTCGATCACGCCGACGAAGGACTCTTCCGCGCCCAGCGGCAGCTGGACGGCGACGGGCCTGGCGAGTAACCGCTCGCGGATCATGGCGATCGTCCGCTCAAAGTCGGCGCCCACGCGGTCCATCTTGTTCACAAAGCAGATCCGCGGCACGCTGTACCGGTCGGCCTGGCGCCACACCGTTTCCGACTGGGGCTGTACGCCCGCCACGCCGTCAAAGACCACCACCCCGCCATCCAGCACCCGCAGTGAGCGCTGCACCTCGGCGGTAAAGTCGATGTGTCCCGGTGTATCTATGATGTTAATTTGGTGATCGCGCCAGTGGCACGTCACCGCTGCAGCCTGGATGGTGATCCCCCGCTCCCGCTCCTGGTCCATCCAGTCGGTCACCGTTGTCCCATCGTCCACGTTACCCAGGCGGAACGTCCGGCCCGTGTAGTAGAGCACACGTTCCGTCGTCGTCGTCTTGCCGGCATCAATATGCGCAATGATGCCTATGTTCCTCGTGTATTGCAAGGAAACGCGCTGAGACATCGAACGGCTCCACAGCCAGGAAATCGGGGGACTTGGCAGCCAGGCTTCCAAGGAGCCATGCGCGGGCCACCCATAACCCGAACAACCTGGAAAGGTGGGGGTTCAGAACCCCGGCTGGAACCTAGGGTTCCAGCCGGAATAGATTACCAACGATAGTGTGCGTATGCCTTGTTGGCCTCCGCCATACGGTGCGTGTCTTCGCGCCGCTTAATGGTCGCGCCGACATTGTTTGCCGCATCCATCAACTCGGCAGCCAGCTTTTCCTCCATGCTCCGCCCAGAGCGGCTGCGGGCCGCCCCGAGCAGCCACCGGAGGGCGAGCGAGGTGCGACGTTCCGGTGGAACTTCGACCGGAACCTGGTACGTTGCGCCGCCGACACGCCGCGGCTTGACCTCGATCAGCGGGGTTGCGTTCTTGAGCGCCTGCTCAAAGATCTGCAAAGGGTCGCGCTTGGCGCGTTCCTCGATCAGATCGAGGGCGCCGTACATGATCGAGCGTGCCGTGCTCTTTTTCCCCCACTGCATCACGCGATTGATGCACATCTCGACGTGTTCGCTATGGTACTTGATGTCCGGCGCCACCTTGCGCTTCGGCGGACGATAACGTCTGGGCATGGACTGCTCCTAAACTCTAGCGCCTGATCCTGCGATCAACAAACTAGCCGCGACGAGTGCCATACTTGGACCGCTGCTGTTGACGCCCTTCGACGCCAGCCGAGTCGAGTGCGCCCCGAACGATGTGGTACCGCACACCCGGCAGGTCCTTCACGCGTCCGCCGCGAACGAGCACCACCGAGTGCTCTTGCAGGCGATGGCCCTCGCCAGGAATGTATGCCGTCACCTCGATGCCGTTTGACAGGCGCACACGCGCGATCTTGCGCAGCGCCGAGTTCGGCTTCTTGGGAGTCGTCGTCGCGACACGCGTGCACACGCCCCGCTTCTGCGGTGCGCCCGCACTCTGGCGAGTACGTCGGCCCTTCAAGGCATTGAACGTGTAGAGCATGGCCGGCGACTTGCTGCGCCCCTTCTTCGGCTTTCTTCCCTTGCGAACCAGCTGGTTGATTGTAGGCAACGCATCCTCCCTACCGTACTACTCGTTCGACACTACCGTGCGGTGACGCGATTGGGTCAGGGCCCACGACCAGCCTCGCCGCACACGAACGGTTATTATACACACACTCCTAACCCTTGTCAAATCAGTCGTCGAATCCCCGCCCCAAGAGGTTCAACCCCGTGCTCAGCCGCGGCACGCGTTCGCGACGATCCTCTTTGCCAAAGTGGTACACCTCGCCGCCCTCGCCGATCGCCTCGACCGAAAGACCCAGGCTCTGCAGCTCCTTGACCAGAACGTGGAACGACGCCGGCACGCCCGATTCCTGGACCGGCGCGCCCTTGACGATGGCTTCGTAGGTCTTGACGCGCCCCACGACGTCATCGGACTTGACCGTCAGCATCTCCTGCAGCGTGTAGGCAGCGCCATACGCCTCGAGCGCCCAGACCTCCATCTCACCGAAACGCTGTCCGCCGAACTGCGCCTTCCCGCCCAGCGGTTGCTGTGTGACCAGGGAGTACGGGCCCGTCGAGCGTGCGTGGACCTTGTCCTCGACCAGGTGCGCCAACTTCATCATGTGGATCATGCCCACGGTAACCGGCTGGTCGAACGGTTCGCCCGTCTTGCCATCGTACAGCGTCATCTTGCCCGTATGCGGCGGAGATTGGCCCGTCTCGAGGAACACCCGGTTCGCATACACGATCAGCTCGTCATCCGAGAGGTCCGGCGCCTCGCGACCCAGGCTCTGCAGCCAGAGCTTGAGTCCTACGGACACCACCAACCGGTTCGCCTGATCGACCTCGGCGGCATCGCGCCCGTCCTCCTCGAACACCATCAGCGCGTCCGGATCGAGGTCGTGCTCGAGCAGCCACGCCTCGAGCACTTGGCGTCGCGCATAGACCGGGTCCGTGAACAGGCGCTCGCCGTCATACTCGTGTCCGATCCGCTCGAACCACTCCATGATGTAGGTCCGGCGCAGGTCGTCCTCGTCCTCGTATTGCTCGGTGTCGATCTCTTCCTCGTGCACCCACGCCCAGGTGCGCTCCGCGATCTCGTGCCAGGCCCGATCGACCAACCACGCGCGCACCAACTCTGCCGCGATCTCGTCTTCCCGTGCGCCATCAAACACAGGCGTGACCGCTTTGAAGCCCAGGCGGTTCGCCGCCCAGCCCAGGTGCGTCTCTAGGATTTGGCCGATGTTCATACGTCCCGGCACGCCCAGCGGGTTGAGGATGATCTGCACGGGCGTGCCATCCGCCAGGAACGGCATGTCCTCGATCGGCATCACACACGAGATCACGCCCTTGTTCCCGTGCCGACCCGCCATCTTGTCGCCCTCGGCAAGCTTGCGCTTCTGCGCCACGCTCACCCGCACCAGTTGATTGACCCCGGCGGGCAGGTCACGGTGCTCTTCACGGTCAAAGATGTGCACGTCCACGACGCGCCCGTGCTCACCATGCGGCAGTCGCAGGGACGAGTCCTTGACCTCGCGCGCCTTGTCGCCAAAGATCGCGCGCAGCAGTTTCTCCTCGGGCGTGAGTTCCTTCTCGCCCTTGGGCGTGATCTTGCCCACCAGGATGTCATTCGGCCCGACCTCGGCGCCAATCCGGATGATGCCGCTCTCGTCCAAGTCGCGCAACGCGTCGTCGCCGACGTTTGGGATGTCGTGCGTGATCTCTTCCGGACCTAGCTTGGTCTCACGCGAACGGGTCTCGTGCTTCTCGATGTGGATCGACGTGAACCGGTCGTCGCGCACGAGCTCCTCGCTGATGATGATCGCATCCTCATAGTTGGAGCCTTCCCAGCTGATAAAGGCGCACAGTACATCTTGGCCCAGCGCCAGGCGCCCATTGAGGGTAGACGCCGAATCTGCCAGCACATCGCCCGCGCGTACGTACTCGCCCTTACGCACTGTCGGTCGCTGGTCGATGCACGTGCTCTGGTTCGAGCGCTGGAACTTGGACAGGTGAAAGACTGCCTCACGCTCGTCGTTGACGACTGCGATCGTATCGCCCTGCGCCGACACCACTTCGCCATCGATGGGGCTCAGCAGCACGTGGCCCGAGTCAAGAGCCGCGCGCTGCTCCATCCCGGTCCCGACCACCGGCGTGTCCGGTTGCAGCAGGGGCACTGCCTGCCGCTGCATGTTCGAGCCCATCAACGCACGGTTGGCGTCGTCGTGCTCGAGGAACGGGATCAGCGCCGCCGAGATGCCCACGATCTGCTTCGGCGAAACGTCCATATAGTCGACGCGCTCAGGCGTCTCGGTCGAGAACTGCTGGTTATAGCGGATCGAGACGCGATCGTTGCGAAAGCGCCCCTTCTCGTCCAAGGGTGCGTTCGCCTGCGCGATGCGGTAGCGGTCCTCGCGATCGGCGGACAGATACTCGATCTCGCTCGTCACGACCGGCACGACCGGGATCTCGCTCTCCAGGCCCAGCGCCGCGATCCGTTCGGCCAATGCCTGATCGACTTCGGTGCCGGGCTGGGCGATCACAGCGCCGTCGCCGTCGACCACTGCCCTGCGTAGGGTGTGACCCACGACTGCCTCTGCGGTCGGCGCCACAGAACGCACCACCTTGCGATAGGGGGTCTCGATAAAGCCGTACGCGTTGACCCGTGCATAGTTTGCCAGACGCCCAATCAGGCCGATGTTCGGGCCTTCTGGCGTCTCGATCGGGCAGATGCGCCCATAGTGTGAGTGGTGCACGTCGCGCACGTCAAACCCGGCGCGCTCACGCCGCAGACCGCCGGGGCCCAGCGCGCTCAGCGTCCGCTTGTGCGTCAGCTCACTCAGGGGGTTGGTCTGGTCCATGAACTGCGAGAGCTGGCTCGATCCAAAGAACTCGCGCAGCGAGGCGACCACCGGGCGGATGTTGATCAGGTCGACCGGGGTGATGTTCTCTGACTCGCGGATGCTCATCCGCTCACGCACGACGCGCTCCATCCGCCGCAGGCCAATGCGCAGCTTTTGCTGGATCAGCTCACCCACCGTCTTGACGCGTCGGTTCCCCAGATGGTCGATGTCATCGGGGTCCTCCAGGCCATTGTTGATCCGGATCATGTGATCGATCACCGAGACCAGATCGGCCTTGGTGATCGTACGGTGGTTGGCGGGCACAGTCAGCTCCAGCCGCTGGTTGAGCTTGTACCGCCCGACCCGCTCCAGATCGTACCGCCGTGGATCGAACATCTGCGAGACCAGGAACTCCTTGGCGTTGCCCATCGTCAGCGGGTCCCCGGGCCGCATGCGACGGTAGAACTCGAGCGCCGCCTCGTCTGCGATCGCGCGCTCTCCTTCCCACACCGGTTCCTGCTTGATCGTAGAGGCAATGAACTGGTGGTCAGGGTGCACGTCGGAACCGGCAAAGAGGTCGATCAGCTCGTCGTCCGTGCCCTCGTTCAGAACGGAGAAAAAGTGACCGTCTGCCTGGAACATCGCGCGCAGCGCCGGTTCGTCGAACTGCTCTTCCATGTCTTGCGGCTTGAGGGAAGCCAAGGCACGCAAGAAAATCGTAACCGGGATCGTGCGCTTGCGGTTGAACTTGATCGCGATATAGTCACTCTTGCGCGTCTCGAACTCCATCCACGCGCCGCGATCGGGGATCAGCTTGGCCTGGCTCAGGATCCGACCGGTGGTACGGTCCTCTTCCGTGCTGAAATAGACACCCGGCGATCGGATCAGCTGGCTGACCACAACGCGCTCGGTGCCGTTGATGATAAAGGTCCCGTTCTCGGTCATGAGCGGGAAATCGCCGAAAAAGATCTCACGGACGATCGGCTGGTCCTGCTCGCGGTTGTAAAGGAGTGTCTTGACGTACAGCGGCGCGGCAAAGGTCATGTCGCGCTCGAGGCACTCCGGCACGTCGTACTTGGGCTCGCCGAACCAGAACCGCAGGTCGAACTCTTCGCATAGCTCACGGTTGCGCTTGCCAGGAAAATGGAGCTGCAAGCTCTTGTTGAAACTCTCGATCGGCGTGATCTCGTCGAACAACTCGTACAGGCATTCATCGAGCAGCCAGTTGAACGAATCCAGCTGCACCTCAATCAGGCGGGGCAGTTCCTGCACATCCCGGATTCGCGCATAGGTCTTGAAACTCATCCAACGCTCCCTTCGCAACGCCAACGCCTATCTCGCAGACAAAAACGCCCAATCCGCTTCGTTGCATCGTCGCAAATTGGGCAGGCACAGGTCTTAAAGATGCATTCGAGCATTGTACCACGATTGTGCGATCTTGTCAAGAACGAATTTC
>JAFGIE010000220.1 GCA_016929775.1 Anaerolineae bacterium | reverse complement strand
TCGCTGACATCGTTGACCAGCAGCGGTTCGCGCGTCGCGGCGACGTGCCCGACTACGCCGTCCGTACCGACCCGGAACCGGCGGCGGCGCAGTCGCTCATCTGCCAGCTGCGTTGCCGCGAAGCGCAGCTCTCGCCCCCCCTCGTCCGCCAGCAGGATCGACACGTTGTGGTAGCCAAAGGCGCGCTCCACATCGCGGACCACCTCTGCCAACAGGTACACAGGGTCGCGAACCGTGCCGATCTTGTAGGACAGGGACTGCAGGGCGCTCAGTTGGCGCTGCTTGTGCTCGACCTGCTCTAGCTGAGCGCGCACCCGGCCCTGGAGCGCATTGTACGCGAGCACCAGACCGCCGACCTCATCCGACGAGAGCACAGGCAGCGCCGCACCGAGGCGCGTGGGCACGTCTTCCGCAGCCTGCAGCAACCTCTCGGTGACATCGTAAAGCGCACCCGTCAGGCCCGTGGACAGCGAGTGCCCCAATCCCAGGGCCAAGGCAATGGTCAGCAGCGCCGAGCCACCCACCGCCGCGACCATGCCCCGTACACGCAGGTCTTGCAGGGGACGCAGGACGTAGCTCAGGCCAAGCCAGGGAGAGGACGCGTCCGCCGACAGCGGGACCAGGCAGTACTCTGTCTGACTGTGGCGGAACGTGCTCGGTCGCTCAGCCGACCAGGCAGCGCCGTCAAAGGCGAGTGGGGACCCGTCTTCGGGATGCTGCGCCTGCAGCGATCCAGCCGGATCGACAAGAAACAGGTGGCGGTGTGCCACAGACGCGCCGAGCTGACCTGCAGCTTCTTCGAGCAGCTGTGCCGGCGCGCCCTCCTGGGGCAGACGCTGCGCGACAGCGGCGAGCACGCGCAGCACGTCAGTGGCCCGCTGTTGGCGGTAGGCCTCGACTGCCTGCGTGATGCCGTAGCTTCCGGGCAGGAGAACCGCCAACACGACCAGCGACAGGCTCAGGGCGAGGATCCGCATGCGCAATGTGACGCGGAGCCCATCCACCTGAAAGCGCGCCGCGGTGTAGCGCAAGACTGGGTACATCCACCGCTGGCACACGAACGCCACGAGCAGTAGTCCGCACGCCATGATCGCCACGCTGAGCGCCATCGGCGCCAGGTACGCCGCAAAGACGTGATCCGCCAAGATCGCAGCGCCCACGAGGTTGTAGACCAGCGATAGGAGCAGGACCGCACCCGTGGAAAAGACAAAGAGGTAGGAAGGCGCATTGAGGGCGATGCGCCGTGCGTCGCGCACCAGGTCTGCGGTGGGCGTCGATCCGATCTCGAGCGCATAGCCCAGGTCGGAGATGGGACGCAGGTAGTGCTCGATCAGGGCGATCGCCGCCACCAACAACACCACCCCTAGGATGATGGCGTGAATGCGCCACCTGCGCACTGCTTCCGGCGTGAGGTCAGAGAGCAACGGGACCACACAGAGCAGCAACAGGGCGGCGGTCAGCGTGGTCGCGCCATAGAGCAACGCCACGCGGTTTCGGATGCGCGAGATGTGGTGTGCCATGCTGTGTTCTCTATGCGGACGTCGCGCACGCCACACGCGTGCGGCTACCGGCTCGGCCCCATCTTGGAGGGCCCTACCATCCGTATTGTATCATATGTGACCGACATGTCAACACGCATCCTTCCAGTTGTGCGCCCCTTGCCGCGCCCCCTGTGATGTGATAGAATGGATGCGACGAAGGGAGGCAACTATGGGCAGCATCGAGCGCGTGATCCTGATCGTGCTGGACAGCGTCGGCATCGGCGCCATGCCGGACGCTGCAGAGTACGGCGAACAAGACCCTCATTCGAACACGTTGGCGCACACGGCGCAGGCAGTCGGCGGGCTCTCTCTGCCCCACATGGGAACGCTGGGCCTGGGCAACATCCTGCCGATCGAGGGAGTGCCGCCGGCGGCACGCCCCCGCGGCGCCTATGGGCGCATGGCCGAAGGTTCGCGCGGCAAGGACACCAGCACCGGGCACTGGGAACTCGCCGGGCTGTGCTCCTCCACAGCTCTCCCCACCTACCCACAGGGTTTTCCACAGGAGGTGCTCGACGCCTTCGAGGCACAGATCGGGCGCGGGACGCTGGGGAACTATGCCGCCTCGGGGACGGTGATCATCCAGGATCTGGGCGATGAGCACGTCCGCACTGGGGACCCGATCGTCTACACCTCAGCCGACAGCGTGTTCCAGATCGCCGCCCACGAGGACGTGATTCCACTGACAGAGCTGTACCGGATCTGCGAGATCGCGCGCGCGCTGTTGACCGGGGAGCATGGCGTGGGGCGCGTCATTGCACGCCCCTTTGTCGGACCGATCGACGGCAAGTACGTACGCACCGAGAACCGCCGCGACTTTGCCCTTCCGCCCCCACACCCCACGATCCTCGACCGGCTGGTCGCCGCAGGGCAGCGCGTGATGGCAGTGGGCAAGATCGAAGACATCTTTGCGCACCGCGGGATCAGCGCATCGATCCACAGCACCAACAACATGGCAGGCGTGGACGCGACGCTGCACTTTATGCGCGAGAGCAGCACGGGACTGATCTTTGCCAACCTCGTGGACTTTGACATGCTGTACGGGCATCGCAATGACCCGCGTGGGTACGCCGAGGCACTGGAAGCGGTGGACGCGCGCCTGCCGGAGCTGTTGGCGGCGCTACGGCCCACGGACCTGCTGCTGCTGACCGCCGACCACGGCAACGATCCGACGACCACGAGCACCGATCACTCGCGCGAGTACGTGCCGCTGCTAGCAGCGGGCGAGCGTGTGCGCGCCGGGACGGATCTCGGCACACGAGAGACCTTTGCCGACGTCGGCGCCACGATCGCCGAGATGCTCGGGATCGGCGCGATCCCGGTCGGGACGAGCTTTGCGGACCTGCTCCTGGTGTGATCTCGCGCGCGATCGCCACTGCACCGAGTTTGCGTTGGTGGTAGCGGATTCATCCGCTTGTTTGGATACTGGACCGGCGCCAGGGCACCTAGGATCGGGGGGCGTGCGCTAGTCGTTGGGGCCATCCGGTCGAAATCGGTGCTCCTGGCTGCGTCCTGGCGCCAAAAGTCCCGACTGCGGGACGCGGCGCGGTTGATACTTGCAATTTCCGCGCAGTTATTGTACACTATGAGCAGGTTTAGCAGCACCAGCAAGCGGCACGTGTCCATCCGAGCCATCGCGTCGGCACAGGAGTGAGGCGCAGCGAGCTGCCACTGCCTCAAGCCCTGTCTCGACAGCACCGTGTCCGGAAGAGGAGGTCGAGGACAGTGGGTGGGACGCGTGTAGCAGTAACGTTGTAGCATTGACAACCGATGTACCGCGCACGAGAGCGGGCCACAGCACAGACGGGCGATGATGCGAGTATCCACACTGTGGATGTAGCGGGGCGGCGATCGGACGAGCGCCCCACCAACTGGCATCTGTCTGGCGTCGAGCCAGACTTGGACATAGAGCGGGACGACGGGACAATACAGACGGCACACGAGATCAGACCGATCGTGCACGTCGCTTGGTAGGCAAGAGGAGTCTCTTATCTGCAATAGCCAATCGGTTGAACCGGGCGAGCGTCGAACAGGGTCTGGTACGCGCACATGTGTCACCGACCGTAGGGACGTTGGATAGAACCGGGCTCAGAGGACCGAAAAGGGCGGTCGCTGGGCCTCAACCAGGAACCGGCTATTTCTAGCTCACCGAGCACGTACCGTAGACCTGCAGACGCTATGCTGGCTGTGGCAGTGGTTTTGCCACGGCCTTTTTTCGTCTCATGCGCCGGTGCAGGGGAGCAGCGGAAGGCGGGAGCGTCGCAGTGGCGGGGCAGATCACGTCGATCGAGGTGCAGGCACGCAACCCCAAGCGAGCCAACGTGTTCGTCGAGGGCGAGTTTGCCCTCGGATTGGCGCTGATCGAAGCCGCCAAGCTCTCGACAGGGCAGTACCTGAGCGACGCGGACATCGAGCGGCTGCGGGAGAGAGATGACGCCGAGCGCGCGCACGAGTTCGCGCTCAACTATCTCTCCTACCGACCGCGCAGCGAGCACGAGGTACGGCAACGTCTCGCCGAGAAGGGCTTTGCAGCGCACGCGATCGACGACGCGGCGGCGCGCCTGCTGCGGACGGGTCTGGTCGATGACCAGGCCTTTGCCCGCTACTGGGTTGACAACCGCACCGAGTTCAAGCCGCGCGGGCCTGCTGCCCTCCGGCGAGAGCTGTGGCAGAAGGGCGTTCCCGACGCGATCGTCGATGACGTCGTGGCGGATCAGGACGAGGACGAGAACGCTTACAGAGCCGCCTTGCAGCGGCTCACTAGGTGGCAACGCATGCAGCCAGAAGAGCGCCGGCGCAAGTTGACCGGCTACTTGCAGCGCCGGGGCTTTGGCTATGACAGCATCCGCCAGGCGTGGGAACGCCTGGTCGCTGAGCATGCGATTGATGAATCATAAATCAGGAACTAGAGAGGATACGACGTCATGGGACCTGGCTGTCTGATCTGGATCATCGTGGCGGGCATCGCTGGTGTGCTTCTAGGGAGTGCGGTCGTCATCATCGTCGAACGAGCGATCGGCCAGTCCCGGCTGGAGCGCAGCCGACTGGAACGGGACAGGCTCCTGGAAGAGGCCCAAGCCAAGGCCACAGAGACGCAACTCAAGGCCGAAAAGAGCGCGATCGAAGCCCGCAACAGGGCGGAAGCAGAGTTCAAGCGGCGACAGCAAGAGCTGCGTGAGGAAGACGAGCGCCTGCACAAGCGACGCGAGGGGCTCGACCGGCGGATCGACCGGCTGGAGGAGCGAGAACGGAAGCTCAACCAGCGACAGAGCCGCCTCGACCGGATGCGCGCCCAGATCGAGGAGCTGTACGAGAAGCAGACGACCGAACTGGAGCGCATCGCGGGGCTGGACCAGCAAGAAGCGCGCGCCTTGCTCCTGGAGCAGGTCGAGACGCAGACCCGAGACGAGATGGCGCGCGTGATTCGAGAAGTAGAAGCACAGATGCGGGCTGAGGCGGATGAACGGGCGCGCAAGATCATCACCCTGGCGATCGAGCGCTGCGCCGCCGAGCAAGTCGCCGAGACCACCGTGTCGATGGTCTCGCTGCCGAACGACGATATGAAGGGCCGGATCATCGGGCGCGGCGGGCGCAACATCCGCGCGATCGAGCAGGCGACAGGGGTGGACGTGATCGTCGACGATACGCCCGAGGCAGTGATCCTGTCCAGTTTTGACCCGGTGCGGCGCGAGGTCGCGCGGGTCGCGGTGAGCAAACTCGTGATCGATGGACGCATTCACCCCGGACGGATCGAAAAGGTCGTCGAGAAGGCGCAGGAAGAGGTCGACGCCGAGATCGTCGAAGAGGGCGAGCGCGCCGTGCTGGACGTAGGCGTGCCGGGCATCCATCCCGAGTTGGTCAAGCTACTGGGACGCCTCAAGTACCGCACCAGCTATGGGCAGAACGTGCTGCTGCACTCGATCCAAACGGCGCATCTGGCGGGCATGATGGCTGCCGAACTGGGCGCCGACGTCGCGCTGGCGAAGGAGGGAGGACTGCTCCACGACCTCGGCAAGGCGGTCGACCACGAGGTCGAGGGGCCCCACGCGGCGATCGGGGCCGAGCTGGTCAAGCGCTACGGGCGTTCGGCGCGCGTGACGAACTGCGTAGCTGCACATCACAGCGAAACCGAAGCGGGCTGCCTGGAGGCGATCCTGGTCGCCGCGGCGGACGCGATCTCGGGCGCGCGCCCAGGGGCGCGCCGCGAGAGCCTGGAGAACTATCTCAAGCGGGTCCGCGGGCTGGAAGAGATCGCCAACTCGTTCAACGGCGTGTCCCAGTCGTACGCGATCCAGGCTGGTCGCGAGATCCGGATCATCGTCAGACCCGACGACATCGACGACTTGGCAGCGATCCAGCTCTCCAAGGACGTCGCCCGCTCAGTAGAGGAGACCCTGCAGTACCCGGGTCAGATCAAGGTGACCGTGATCCGCGAGACGCGCGCCGTCGACTATGCCAAGTAGCATGGCGCGTGCGGGGGCCTGACGTGCCGCTGGACATCGACGCCTTGTACCCACAGATCAACGCGATGGTCGACGCCCTCCCCGAGGCCGAATCGAACCATCAGCTGGCGGAGGCCCGGCGCTACCTGCGTCGGGCCGACCCCAGCTTGCTGCGCCGCAAGCTCGCCCAGCGCGAACAGGGAACCAAGATCCCGTGGCTGGTCGCAGAGCCCGTGGACACGCTCGCGCGCAGCTACCCCGCTCCTCCGGCGCCGCCCGCCTTTACCGTCGTCGCCGCTGACGGATCGTCGATCCCACCGGACCGGCACAGCCCGGTACGGTTTTACGTGCTGAACATCGGGCAGGTTGCCTTGACCTACGGGCCCGTCCCTGCGGCGCGCATCGAGGGCGAACCACGGGTCTGCCACAGCGAGCAAGAGCTGTACTATGACCCGCAGGGCAAGCGGATCCCGATCGAGGGCGCACGGCTCGGGATCCAGATGAGCGTCGAGGAGCTGGTCGGGTTGCTCGACGCGGCAGTCGAGGCTGAACCGCCGGTCCTCGCACTGCGCGACGGGTCGCTGATCCTGTGGCAGCTCCAGAGCAGAGACGAAGACCAGGACTTTTGCCGCACCTACTTGGACCGGTTCGTGGCTGCGCTGGAGGCGTTCCGCCAGCGCGCGATCCCGGTGGCGAGCTATATCAGCTACCCAGGCAGCCGCGACGTCGCCAACAGCCTGCGCCTGATGCTCTGCGACAACCCCGCCGGATGCAGCCACTGCGCGCAAGACACCGACGAGCGCGCGCTGTGTCGCTTTGTCGGCACCTTGCTCGACCAGCACCTGTTCCAGGGCTTGCTCGAGGAAGGCGCGCGTTCCGACCTCTATCTCAGCCAGTCTGCGATCCTGACGCAGTATGGCGCACAACACCGCGTGCTGTTTTTCTACCTCAACGTGGGCGGCGAGATCGCACGCATCGAAGCGCCGGCGTGGGTCATGGAGGACGCCGCCATGCGGGACTTGGTGCACGCGCTGGTCTATGACCAATGCCGGCGCAGCGCGCAGTACCCGCCCTACCCGCCAGCGTTGATCGAGGCGCACGAACGCGCCGTGATCTCGACCGCTGACCGCCAGGTGGTAGAAGAGCTGACGGCGCGCGCGCTGGCAAGCAAGGGGTACCTGTACATCCGCTCGGCAAAGGACCGCAGCAAGCGCAGCAGGGGCGTGTAGGCCGCAGAGGAGGAGCGTGCATGGACAGCGCCGCGCAGGAGCGAATCGGTGAGATCGTAGAGACAGAGACGAGCCGCTTTGTCGCCGAGAGCTTTGAGCTGCACCGTCCGCCTGCGCTGGGACAGCTGGTCTATGTGGAGACCGACGGCACGGCGCGGGTGTACGGCGTGGTGTGCCACGGCACGACTGCCAGCCCGGACCCAGGACGCCGTGCGGTGCGGCGCAGCACGTCGGATGTCTTTGACAGCGCCATCTATCGCGAGCACCCGCAGCTCGAACTCGCACTCCGCACCGAGTTCCAAGCACGCCTGGTGGGCTATGGGGATCAGGCGCACTGCTACCACTACCTCCCGCCCCAACCCCCGCCGCTGCACTACTCGGTTCACACGTGCTCGCAGGACCAGGTCGTGCGCTTTACAGAGCAGCTCACCTACATGCGGCTGCTGCTCGACCCGGGCGAGATCGCCCCGGAACAGCTGCTCGCCGCGCACATCCGCGGGGTCCACGCCCTGCGCGGGGGTGACCGGCGTTGGCTGGACCGGGCGGCGCGCGAGGTCGCCAGCTTGCTCAAGAGCGACTATGACCGGCTGATGACCGTCCTGTACGGGATCGACCCGCCAGCCTGAGGAGCAGATGGTCCATGCCGCGTGAGCTGCGCATCCTGGGCGTGCGGGTTGACGACGTCACGTTCGACGGACTGGTCGAGGCGATCGATCGCTGGGTGAACGAGGGAGGCGCGCACCAAGTCTCGACCGTGAACACCGAGTTCCTGATCGCCGCGCGGCACAACCCTGCCTTCGCCAGCGCCCTGGCGCACACTGCGCTCAACGTGCCCGACAGCGCCGGGATCCTGTGGGCCGCACGTTGGCTGGGGCGCCCGCTGCGCGAGCGAGTCACCGGTTCGGACGGCATCTATCGCATCGCGAACCTGTGCGCTGAGCGGGGATACCGCCTCTACCTGCTGGGCGCCGGACCAGGCGTCGCCGCCCGTGTGGGCGTGGCTCTTGCACGCCGTTACCCGGGGTTGGTGATATGCGGGACGGAAGCGGGCTCGTATGCGGTCGAGGAAGAGGCGGCGATCGCGGCGCGCATCCGCCAAGCGCGCGCCGACGTGCTGTTGGTCGCCTTTCCCTCGGTGCCCCAAGAGACGTGGATCGCGCGCAACCTGGCTGCAACCGGCGCCCCAGTGGGCGTGGGGGTCGGCGCCGCCTTTGACTTTGTCGCCGGCGTCCAGGTCCGCGCGCCGCTGTGGATGCGCCGTGCCGGGCTGGAGTGGCTCTATCGCCTGATCCGCGAGCCCGCCCGCTGGCGGCGGATGCTCGCCCTGCCGTACGCCGCCTGGCTTGTCTTCTGGCAGGGGATCTGCCAGCGAATCAGACCACAGGAGTGAGGAGAGACGCGCATGCCGATCCAGATCGACATCCCCTACCTGATCGACGTCCTCATGCAGCTGCTGGGCACGCCCAGCCCGACGGGCAACACAGGCGCCGCGATCGACATTGCCGAGGCAGCCTTTGGCGCGCTGGGACTGGACACCCGGCGCACGAACAAGGGCGCCTTGGTCGCCGTCCTGCCCGGACGCTCCGACACCCGCCCGCGTGCGCTGTCCGGGCACGTCGACACCCTAGGCGCCATGGTCAAGGAGGTCAGGAGCGACGGTCGCCTGGGCCTAACCCAGATCGGGGGCTATGTGTGGCAGA
Source organism: Anaerolineae bacterium (assembly GCA_016929775.1). Next base: position 11,806 of record JAFGIE010000220.1, on the reverse strand, counting down.
CCGTCGAGGGCGAGTACTGCGAGATCGCGACCAACGACGGGCGCACCTACACCGGCACGGTCCTCGCGCACAAGACCTCGGTCCACACCTACCCGCGCACCGAAGTCGCCGGCGCGCGCAAGGACGCCGACATCGAGGTCCGGCTGGACGAACGCACCATCTCAGCCCAGGAGACGCGCGCCCTCGGGATCGAGGTCGGTGACTTTGTATCCTACGACCCGCGCGCCACGGTCACCGAGAGCGGATTCGTCAAGTCTCGCCATCTCGACGACAAAGCCGGCGTGGCAATCATGATCGCCGTGGCAAAGGCGATCGTCGATGCGGGCCTGAAACCGGCGCAGACCACCCACTGCTACGTCAGCCCGTACGAAGAGGTGGGGCATGGCGCTTCCTCTGGCATCCCGGAAGCGGTCAAAGAGCTGCTGGTGATCGACATGGGAGCGCTCGGTGATGGGCAGAACAGCGACGAATACACGGTCAGCATCTGCGCCAAGGACAGCTCGGGACCGTATGACCTGGGCGTCCGCCGCAAGCTGGTGGCGCTGTGCGCCGAGCACGAGATCCCACACAAGGTCGACGTGTACCCCAACTATGGCTCGGACGGGAGCGCGGCGCTGCGCGCCGGGGCGGACCTGGTCGTTGGCCTGATCGGGCCCGGCGTCGACGCCTCGCACGCGTACGAGCGCACGCACCGTGACTCGCTGCTACACACGGCGCGCCTGGCAGCGGCGTGGATCCTGGCAGAGTAGGACGTCCGGTGGCGGTACGGCTCCTGTTCCTGGACCGCGACGGTACGCTCAACGCGACGCGCGACCGCCGCCCGCCGAACGTGCCCGACGAGGTCACGCTCCTGGCAGGCGTCGCGCCCGCGCTGACGCGCTATGCGGAGGCGGGCTGGCACGTCGTGATCGTCACCAACCAGGGGGGTGTAGCGCACGGCTATCTGAGCGAGGAGGCGGCGCGCGCGGTCCTGCAGCGCGTGGTCGATCTGCTCCCTGTGCCGGTGGCAGCCACGTACCTCTGCCCACACATGAGCGGGGCGGCCCTGCCGCAGTACGACGTCGACTGCCCGAACCGCAAGCCGCGCCCCGGCTTCCTGCTCGAAGCGCTGGCACGCTTTGGCGCGCGCGCCGCGGACTGCCTCTTTGTCGGGGATGCGATCACGGATCGACAGACAGCCCAAGCCGCCGGCGTGCCCTTTTGCTGGGCCGACCGGTTCTTCGGACGTCCAGTCGAGCGGGGCATGCAGACCACAGCAGGAACGTGGTTCCAGGTACGGGAGGCGCCAGGCACGGGTTCTGGCGCCCTGATCCTGCACGCCGTCGAGGATGCGCGGCTGACCGGCGTGCTGACGCTCCTCCCCCGAGAGGCGCCCTACGGTCCCGACGGGGCGACGCTGGACCTGTGCGTGGCGCCGGACCGGCAGGGCGCCGGGGTCGGACTCGCACTGCTCGAGACCGCGCTGGGGTGGCTGGAGGCGAAGGAGGAGGGCTGCCCGCTCCCCTAGGCGCGCTGCGCCAGGAGGCCCCGCGCGATCTCGCGCGTGGCTTCGCTGTCGCCGCCCAGCATCTGCGCCAGTTCGCGGACCCGCGACTCGCCGGAGAGTGGCTTGACGATCGTCCGGGTGCGCCCCTCGGACACCGCTTTCTCGACCAAGAGATGGCTGTCGGCATAGCTGGCGAGCTGCGGGAGATGGGTCACGCAGAACACCTGTCGCCCGGAGTCGCTGTGCGCCACCGACAGGCCCCACAGCTTGCGCCCCACCACGCCGCCCACGCGACCGCCGATCCCCTGATCGATCTCGTCAAAGATCAGGGTCGGGATGTGATCCGCCTGAGCGAGCGCCGTCTTGAGCGCGAGCATCAGCCGCGAGGTCTCGCCGCCCGACGCGACGCGTGCCATGGGCATCAATTCCTCGCCCACGTTCGCGGCAAGCAGGAACCGCGCCCGGTCGAGGCCCCGCTCATCGAACGCATAGCGCCCTGGGGCTTGCGGGACGCCGTCGGGCAGCGTGTCCACGATCGCCCCGTTCTCCGCCTCCTGCCAGTCGAGCTCCACCTCGAACCGCGCGCCCTCCATGCGCAACTCGGACAGCTCGGCGACTACCGCTGCTGCCAGCTGCGCCGCCGCCGTACGCCGCGCCGCCGAGAGTGCCGCCCCCGCCGCACCGATCTGGCGCAGCAACGCCTCCTCCTGGGTGCGCAGCTCGGCGATGCGCTCGCCGCTGTGCTCGATCCGGTCCAGTTCGTCGGCGGCGCGCTGGGCGAACGCCAGGATCTCGGGGATGCTGTCCGCGTACTTGCGCTGCAGGCGCCGGATGAGGGCGATGCGCTCCTCAATCTGGTTCAGGCGCCCCGGGTTGAACTCGATCTCGCGCTGATAGTCGCGCAGGGCGGCGATCACGTCGTTGAGTTCGTACTCTAGCTCTTCGACGCGCAGCTGGATCGACGCCATCTGCGGGTCGACGCGCGCCAGGTTTGCCAGAACGCGCACCGCTTGCCCGACGAGGTCGATCGCAGTGCCCCGCTCTTCTTCGCCATCGGCGAGCAAGACGAGCGCCTCCTCGCTCAGCTCCGCCAACCGCTCGGCGTTCGCCAAGCGGTTGCGTTCCTGCATCAGCGCCTCGGTCTCGCCCGCGACGAGCTCTGCCGCCCGGATCTCATCGATCTGGTAGCGCAGCAGATCGGCGCGCCGCCGCAGCTCGCGCTCACTGCGCAACAGCTCGTGCAGCTCGCCCCGCACTTGGCGCAAACGGCGCACGAGAGCCGCCAGCGCAGCGCGCGGCGCCTCTTGCCCGGCATACCGGTCGAGGAAGTCGAGATGCGAGCGCTCCTCGAGGAGGGAGAGGTGTTCGCTTTGCCCGTGCAGGTCGATCAGGTGCCGCCCGATCGCCTCTAGCGTGCTCAGGCGCACGGCGCGCCCGTTGACGCGGCACACGTTGTGCCCTGAGCGCCGGATCTCACGCGCCAAGATCAGCACCTCGGGGTCCTCGTTCTGCAGCGCGTCCTCTTTGAGCAAGGGATCGATCAGCGCGCGCTCGTCGGGAGAGAGGTAAAAGATCCCCTCGACCGTGCAGAGCTCCGTGTCGGTGCGGATCACGGTGCTGTCCGCGCGCCCGCCGAGCAGGGAACTGACGGCATCGATGATGATCGACTTGCCCGCGCCCGTCTCGCCGGTCAGGACGTTGAACCCGGCGTCGAAGCGCAGATGGAGGTGCTCGATGATCGCGAAATTGGTGATCGTCAGTTCAGCCAGCATATCGCGTTTCCGCCTTGAGGCCCCGAGCGCAGCTAGCGAGCCCTGCCCAGGCGCAGGACCCCCACGGCTGCGCCCGTTGCGGTCGCGGCATAGATCCCGAGCGAGAGCAGGTTGTACGAGCCAAACAGCGCCATCACACTGACTGCCGCCAACGCGCCGACGACGATCCCGACGGCGACGGCAAGCCAGGTCCAGCGCCCGCGGCGCCGACCGAGGACGCGATGCACACCCCCGGCGATCAGGCCCCCGGCGACGGGGCTGATCACGATGGCAAACCACCACCCTGCCAGCATCGCGATCGCCGCTGCCGGGACCGAGAGCGCCAGCGAGAGCAGCGCTGCGACCGGCAGGTCATACCAACGGGCGGTGTAAAACGCTGCCTGTTGGGCCTGGACGCAAGCGCGGCAGCGAAAGCCAACCGGCGTACGGACGACGCAGCTGGTGCAGACCGGCGCGCCGCAGCGGTTGCAGCGCAGCGTCGTCTCTCGCTTCGGGTGGTCGATGCAGTACAGCGTCTCTCCGGCGGCGGCAGCCCGATCCCATTCGCGCTGCATCTCGGGGGTGACGTCCGCCCGCATCCCTACCAGCGCCGGCGCCGGTAGGTCGTGGGCAAGGTCGCCCTCCTGGCGAGCGACCGCGTCGGGCGCACTGGCGGAGAGCCCGGCGTCAGCCTGTGCCTCTGCCGCCTCCTGCGCCGCCATCTCGGCGCGCAGCTGGGTGAGCGCGGCTGCAGCCTCGGCGTCGGACGGATCGAGCGCCACGATCTGCTCCAGGCAGCGCGCCCGATCGGACGTCTGCTCTGTCACGCGGAGCAGCTCCCGCCACACGTCCACGCGCTCCGGCGCCACGCGGCTTGCGCGGCGCAAGTAGCCCCGCGCGACGAGCTTGTTCCCCGCTGCCGCCGCATCGCGCGCCGAGAGCAGGAGATCCTCAATGCCCGTCATCTGGCTTGTCGACCTTTCGCGGCTGTAGGCGCTCCATGAGGGTCTCATACACCTGGCGCCGGTCATACAGCCGCACAAAGCGCGCCACATAGGGGCTCTTGGCAACGTGCACCTGGTCTCCCTCGTGCAGCGGCATCTCGGTCACCCCGTCGACGACGATCGCCCCCTCGGTGATCGCCTCCACGCGAACGGTCACTGTCGCGCCTGCGGCAAGTACGATCGTGCGATCGAGGCTCAGGTGCGGGCAGATCGGCACCAACACCAGGTTCGGCAGTTCGGGCGGCAGGATCGGCCCGCCGGCAGAGAGCGCATAGGCGGTAGAGCCCGTCGCCGTCGCCACGATCAGCCCGTCGGCGACGTAGGTGGTAAAGTACCCGGCGTCGACATAGGTTGCCAGCTGCGCCATGTGGCCCTGCCCGCAGCGCCCCACGACGACCTCGTTGACCGCCTCCCACGGTCCGTGCTTGTCGGCGCCCCGTTCCAAGCGGCAGCGCACCATGGTCCGCTCCTCGACCCAGTAATCGCCCTGGCAAACCCGGTCCAGGCTCGCCTCCCAGTCGCCCTGGCGCACTTCGGCGAGGAAGCCCAGGCGGCCCATGTGGATGCCCAGGATCGGCGTGCCGTTCGGCGCGTGAAGCCGTGCGGCGCGGAGCATGGTTCCGTCGCCGCCCAGGGTGATCAGGACGTCGAGGCCGTCGCCCAGGCGTGGAGCGACTTCCTCGCCCTCGGCTGTGCTACACCGCGCCTCGATCCCGCGGCGGACGAGCGCACGGCGGATCTCATCCGCTAGGCGCCCTGTTTCCGGGTAGAACGGATTGCTGAGCACGCCGATCTTCACGCCGTCTGTCTCTCTTTCAACCAGCTGACCAACTCATTCAGCGGCACCGCGTGCTGGTCGCCACTCGACATGTCGCGCACCGCCACGGTCTCCTGGCGCAGCTCCTCTTCGCCCAGGATCACGGCATAGGTCACCTCCTGCCGGCTCGCCTCGCGAAGCTGAGAGCGCAGGGAGCGATCGCCAAACGCGATCACGGCGCCGACGCCCGCAGCGCGCAGGTCCGACAGCATCTTGACCCCCGCGCGCTTGGCGGCGCTCCCCAGCGTGGCGATCAGGACCTGCGGGCGCGGCAGAGCGGGAACCGTCATGCCCTGTGCCTTCATCGCCAGAATGAGACGCTCGATCCCCGAGCCGAAGCCGATCCCGGGCGTAGGAGGCCCGCCCAGCAGCTCTACCAACCCATCGTACCGCCCGCCGCCAAACATGGCAGCCTGCGCGCCGATGTCTTCCGCCCAGACCTCGAACACAGTCTTGGTGTAATAGTCGAACCCGCGCACCAGGCGATGGTTGATCGTGAACGCGCGCCCCAACACGCGCAGATAGTCCCGCAGTTGGGCAAAGTGCGCAGCGCACTCGTCGCACAAGTGGTCCATGATGTGCGGCGCGCTGGCGATGATCGGCTGGCAGCCCGTCGCCTTGCAGTCCAGCACACGCAGGGGATTGACCTGGAGACGGCGCGTGCAATCCTCACAGATCGCGTGGCGGTGCCTGGCATAGTGCTGTTTGAGCAGCGACACGTAGTGGGGCCGGCACCCGGGACATCCCGTCGAGTTGACCTGGAAACTCAACCCGCTGAATCCCAGGTCCGCGCATAGGTGTCGCGCGACTTCCATCACCTCGGCGTCGACGGCAGGATCGGACTCGCCAAAGGCCTCGATGTTGAACTGAGTATGCTGCCGGAAACGTCCTGCCTGGGGGCGCTCGTAGCGGAAGATCGGCCCAATGGCATAGACCTTGACCGGCTGCGGGCGAACGTGCATGCCGTGCTGGATGTAGGCGCGGACGATGCCGGCGGTGAACTCGGGACGCAGCGTGATCGCAGAACCGCCCTTGTCCTCAAAGCTGTACATCTCTTTGTCGACGATGTCCGTGCCCTCGCCCACGCCGCGCTCGAACAGTTCCGTCGCCTCGAACATAGGGACATCGATCTGCTCGAAACCGTACAGAGAGGCGATGTGATGTGCGCGCCCCACGATGTGACGCCAGTAGGGCTGATCTTCGGGCAGGACGTCCTGCGTACCACGTGGTGCTGCGTGCTTTGGCATTGACTTTCTCCATGTTGGCTCGATCTGCTCTGCGTCGCTCCTGCGGGCCTCGTGCACGGGACAACGCCTCCCGCATCCACCTGTGAAGCCCGCGGAAACGCACGCGCGTAGATGGTATTATAGACCAACTTGGGGTGGATGTCTAGCCTCATCCAGGAAGGAAGTCTGGAGCAGTTCCCGGGGACACCCGGCGCGGGGAACCATTACAATTTCGCAATGCTTTTGTAACACTCGGTCGGGGAATTGTATGCTATCATGATCTCAGCTTGACCTTTATGGTCGGCACCGAAAGACCGATGGTTCCCCCCCCACCATCGGTCTTTTTGGTTTCTACGCCCAGATCGCGATTCCCTCGCCAGGTGTGCAGCTAGGTACCCTCTCTCGTCAAGTGGAGCGCCTGGGCGAGCTGCATGGTCACGCGCCCGATCGCCTGGGAGGCTGGGGCGCGCGGATCGTAGGTCAGCAGGGCGCGGCGTGCGCGATGCGCGTCCGCCACAGCGGGTTCGAACGGGACCGAGGCGAACACTGGGCGCTCGATGCCCTGTTCGAGCTCCTCGATGCTCAGGGCGGCGTCTGGCGTGACGTGGTTGACGACCAGCCGGATCTGGCTGTCTGGGTAGCCCAAGGTCTGCAGCGCCTCGAACGCGTCGAGCAGCGCCCGGATCGAAACCACCTCGGGCGTCGTCAGCAGTACGATCAGATCGGCGGCGAGCAAGACCGGCGTCGCGCGCTCGTCGAGCATCGGCCCCACGTCCGCTACGGTGACAGCCAGTCGATCGCGCAAGAGCGAGATCGCCTGGTGGGTCAGCGCCGGCGCGACCGTACTCCCAGCTGGCGGGGCAGGCAGGACACGCACGCCTGCGCGATGCTCGATCACGTGCATGGAGAGCTCGTCCCAACCCAGGCGTGCGCCCGACGCACGCAGGCTGCCCCGGTACGCATCGATCTCCAGGCCCATCGCGGGCAGCAGCTCCTCTTGTCGGTCCTGGACCTCGACCAGCCCGACCGGCGCGCGCTGCCAGGCGGCAAGCGCCAGCGACAGATTGGCCGAGAGAGTGCTCACCCCCACCCCCGGGATCGCAGCATAGCACGCTACCAAGCCTCCGGCGTCCGATCGGGGCCTGGGCGGTGCGGGCGGGATCACCCCCTCGATGAAGGACTCGGGTAGAGAGGGCATGGGTTCCCGGCGCGCCGCCTCTGCCTCTTTCTCACGCTCCTCCAACAGCTGCTGCAAGTGCTCGATCAGAACTTGCGGCGCCGTGGGCTTGGGCAAAAAGAGATCCGCCCCGGCGCGCATCGCCTCTTCGGCGTCGACGGGCTGCGCGCGAGCGGTCATGATGACGATCACGCTGTCTGCGGTTGCGGGGTCGGCACGCAGTCGGCGGCACAGCTGGTACCCGTGCATGCTCGGCATCATGATGTCGAGGACCAGCGCCTCGGGCCTATGCTCTCGGGCTTGCGCGAACCCCTCGTCGCCGTCGTTCGCAAGGATCACCGAGAACCCCGCCCGCTGCAGGGCAAAGTCGAGCAGCTTGCACACGTTGGGGTCGTCGTCCACGACCAGCACCTGCTTCATCTCTCTTGCTCCTTCCACTACGATGAGCTCTTGCCCAGGCAAAAGAGGTCAATACAGCGCTGGTTGACCAGCATTGCTTCCCCGCTGAACCGGATGTCGGGCATGTCCGTCGTGCGCGCGATCCCATCCAGTATGGTCACATAGTCGCCGGGGTTCTCGGCCAAAAAGGCTTCGACGTCGATCGAGATCCCACTCGCGAGGACCTCCCCCTCGATCTCAAAGGTCGGCAGGCCAACCCAGACCGGCAAGCGCTGCCGCCCAAAGTAGCTGATGGATCGCGTGGCCTTTGCCAGGCTTTCGCGCGCGGGCACGATCGCAAAGAGCAGATTCGCTTTGCGCAGTTCGGCCCGTGCATAGGTGGCAATGATGTCCGCGGGACGGTTGATGCGCGAAAGATAGACGTCCTGAAGGCGCAGGTAGGAGCGGAGGGTGTCATTCAACTGATCGGCAACACTGTGGGTCCGCGTGGAAATGTGCCCGGAGATCCGGTACCCCTGGATGAAAAAGTCGACAGCCAACAAGCCGCCAACGCTTCTTCGTACCATCGCGCTGCTCCTATCTGGTCATGCTCTGCCTGGCGATCCATCGCCATGCGTGGAACCAGCGTACGCCGAACGCGTGAGACCTGGACGAGATGGAGAAGGCCGAGGGCGGGCCCCGCTCGACGCATGCTATTATACAAGAGTTCTACGTCCGAGGCAATTTCCAGCCTTTGCCCGTTGTCTTTTCCATCCCTATGTGTTATACTATGCCATGTGCCGCATTGATCCGGGTCCCCTCTTTTCCCCAACCTGCACCCGATCGCGACGCGGGGCAGGATGGCCCTACCCGCAGCGGCTGCACCGGGAGGCTGTAGAACCATCCCGGAGGACAGCGTGCCCGCGCCACTCCTGACAACCAAACTCTACATCCCGTCCGTCCCGTCCGAAGGCGTGCAGCGCACCGCGCTGCTCGAGCGACTACGGACAGGCGTCGAGCGCCGGCTGACCCTGATCTCTGCGCCTGCCGGGTTCGGCAAGACGACGTTGGCTGCCGTCTGGGTCCAGGGCCTCGACGTCCCGTGCGCGTGGCTCTCGCTCGACGCACAAGACAACGACCCGGCGCGCTTTCTCGCGTACTTTGTCGCGGCACTGCGCGGGGCCAAGCCAAAGCTCGGGCAGTCGACACAGACTATGCTGGCGGCGCCGGAACCACCCCCGCCGGAGGTCGTGCTCACCACCCTGATCAACGAAATGGCCTCGACGACGGGTTCATTGGTCGTGGTGCTCGACGACTATCACGTGATCGAGACACTGTCGATCCACCAGATGCTGGCGTTCCTGTTGGACCACCAACCAGCTCAGCTCCACCTGGCGATCGTCTCCCGCGAAGATCCCCCGCTCCCTCTCTCGCGTCTGCGCGCACGAGGCCACTTGGTCGAGGTCCGCCGCCAGGACCTGCAGTTCAGCGCGACGGAGGCGGCTCACTTTATGCGGCGCACGATGGCGCTCGACCTGTCCGATGCTGAGATCGACGCCCTACACCGGCGCACAGAGGGCTGGGTCGCCGGACTGCAACTGGCGGCGCTGTCGATCCGCGACGGCGAGGACGCACGGGAGCTGATCCGGTCCCTGGACGGCAGCCACCGCTACATCCTGGACTATCTGATCGACGAGGTCTTTCAGCGCCAGACGCCCGGCGTGCGCCAGTTCCTGCTGCAGACGTCGATCCTCGAGCGGTTCTGCGCGCCGCTGTGCGATGCGGTCACTGGGCGAGATGACGCGCGCCAGGTGCTCCTGTCACTCGAACGCGCGAACCTGTTCCTGGTACCCCTCGACGCATCGCGCGCGTGGTATCGCTACCACCGGCTCTTTGGCGACCTGCTACGGCACCGGGCTCAGATCGTGCTGGGCACGCTGCTCCCTGAACTGCATCGCCGCGCAAGCCGATGGTACGCTGACAACGGACATGCTGTCGATGCGGTGCACCACGCGCTCCAGGCAGCCGACTGGGAACGCGCCGCAGACCTGATCGCATCCGGGGCGAGCGCCGAGGTGCTGTCGCAAGGAGAAGTGCATACCCTGCTCCGATGGTGCGAGGCGCTCCCAGCACAGGAAATAGAGCGCCATCGCGCACTCAGCCTCGACTATGCCTGGGCCCTGATCCTGAGCGATCAGGTCCATCCCGCCGCATCGCACCTCGACCGGGTCGAGCGCACATTGCAGCAGGCGCCGGATGCGACCCTAGCAGCCGAGCTCGCTGTCGCCCGCGTGCACATCGCACGCCTGCGCGGGAACCATCGCGCCGCCGCCGCCCTCGCGGAGCGGGCGCTGGCGGTCCTCCCTCCGGACGCCTTGGCAAGCCGCAGCGTGCTCGCGGTCAACCTGGGCATCGCCCAGTGGTCCGCGGGACACCTATCGTCCGCCGAGCAGACCCTGGCGGAGGCGCAGCGCGCGGGACGTGGTTCGGGCAACGACTATGCCGCTCTGGCTGCATCGGTCTTTGCGGCGCGCATCCACGTTGCTCGGGGGAACTTGCGACGGGCAGAAGAAGCGTACCGCGAGATCATCGAGCAAAGCCAAGAGCACCCGATCGTCAGTCTGGCGCACCTCGACCTGGCGCGGCTCTGCTACGAGTGGAACGACCTGGATGAGGCAGCTGACCGCACGCGCCGTGGGATCGCGCTCGCCGAGCGGGCGGGCAGTTCGGAGATACTGGCAGCGGGTTACGGCATGCTCGCGACGATCGCAGCAGCGCGGGGCCAAGCGGCGGACGCGGCGGAGGCGATGGCAGAAGCCAACCATTTGGTCGAGCTGCCCGGTCTCTCGCCCACCGCACGCTTCTACAACCTGGTCGCGCGCATGCAGGTCGCCCTAGCACGCGGCGACACGCACGCTGCGCGCACGGCGAACGAGCGCGCACCACCGCTAGAGCAGGTGGGCTCGTTGCCCGACCGCCTCGCCCTGCAGCTTGTGCAGGCCCACCTGCTTCTCGCCCAGGGGCGGAAAGCCCAAGCTGCAGAGGCTGCCGAGGCCCTGCGTGCTCACGCTGTGGGCGCAGGTTGGGCGCGCACAGCCCTCGCCGCGTCCGTGCTGCGCGCCGCCGCGACGCGTGCGGCGGACGAACGCCTCGACCGGCTTGCGGCTGCGCTGGCACTCGCCGAACCCGAGGGCCTGGTACGCACCTTTGTCGACCTGGGCGCGCCGATGGCAGCTGCCCTGCGCGAGGCTGCCGCCCGCGAGGTCGCACCCGCCTATGTCGCCAGGCTGTTGGACGCATTCGGGCCTGCGCCCGCCGCGGGCGGGGCCTCAGCTCCGGCAGCCATCCCGCCCGTCGAATCGCTTAGCGAGCGCGAAAAAGAGGTACTGCGCCTGCTCGTGAGCGGGCGAACCTACCAAGAGATCGCGCAGGCGATCTCGGTCTCGCTCAACACGGTCAAGACCCATCTCAAGCACATCTATGCCAAGCTGGGCGTCCGTGACCGGCGCGCCGCCGCCGCGCGTGCGCGACGCCTGGGCCTGGTGCAGTAGGCGCGATCGCGTCCACTGCCGCCCGCTGAGGCGCCGTACGACCCAGAGGGCGAGAGGACCGCAGGGTGCGCCCCCTACCGCCAGCTGAAGCGCCGCACGAACCCCGAGGACGAGATGAGCTCGGGTTGCGACCCCTCGCCCTGCACGCGGACCACGTCTACCTTCCACTCAAAGCGCACTGCGCTGGCGCCGGTACCTGGATACCACTCTTGCGGCAGGCGCCAGGAGGTGACGTGCGTGTAAGAGACCATCTCGTTCGGGCGACCTGCCGAGCGCTCGCCGAGGTAGCGCAGGTGGACGGCATACCACTCGTCGGCGGTCAAGATCCCGACCGACGTCCACTGCAGCGTGATCGCCGTCTCGCGCCCCTCGAACCGCGCGTCGTCGGGCGGGTAGAGCAGCTGCGGCGCAGGGTA